>JAEWCA010000357.1 GCA_023390875.1 Actinomycetes bacterium | reverse complement strand
GGGGGGGGGGGCGGGGGGGCGGGGGGGGGCGCCGCCGAGCGCGGGGAGCGCGGGGGGGTCGGTGCGCGGGCGGGTCACGGACATGCGGACGGGGTCGGGCGGCGGCGGGTCGTCGGGCACGAGCGGGAGCGGCGACCGCGTCAGGCGGATGCCCGCTCGGCGGGGCAGCGTGAGCCGGAAGGAGGCGCCTCGCCCGGGCCGCCCCCACGCCTCGAGCCACCCGCCGTGCAGGTGCGCGTCCTCCAGCGAGATCGCGAGGCCGAGCCCCGTGCCGCCCGTGGTGCGGGCGCGCGCGGGGTCGGCACGCCAGAACCGGTCGAACACGTGCGCGACCTCGTCGGGGGTCATGCCCACGCCGTAGTCCCGGACGGTCACGGCGACGGCCTGGTCGTCCGCCGCGACCGTCACCTCGACCGCGCTGCCGTCGGCGTGCTCGACCGCGTTCACGAGCAGGTTGCGCAGCACGCGCTCGACGCGGCGCGGGTCGATGTCGGCGACGCACCGCGACTCGGGCAGCCGCACGCTCAGCCACGAGCCCCGCCGCTCCGCGTGCGGTGCCGAGTGGTCGACCGCGCTCATGACGACGTCGCGCAGGTCGCGGCCCTCGGCGTCGAGCACCGCGGCGCCCGCGTCGAACCGGCTGATCTCCAGGAGGTCCGCGAGCAGCTCCTCGAACCGGTCGAGCTGGGTCTGCAGCAGCTCGGCCGACCGCTTGACCGCCGGGTCGAAGTCCGCGCGGGACGCGTGGATGACCTCGCCGGCCATCCGGATCGTGGTGAGCGGGGTGCGCAGCTCGTGCGACACGTCGGAGACGAACCGACGCTGCAGGGCCGACAGCTCCTCCATGCGGCGGATCTGGTCCTGCAGGCTCGCGGCCATCTCGTTGAACGAGTGCGCGAGCGTGGCCATCTCGTCCTCGCCCCGTTCGGGCATGCGCTCGGCGAGGTGCCCGTCGGCGAGCCTCTCCGCGACCTCGGCCGCGCGACGGACGGGGTAGACCGTCTGGCGCGTGACGAGCCACGTCATGCTGCCGAGCAGGATCACGAGCGCGACGCCGGCGAGCGCGAGCGTCCGCTGCAGGAAGTCAAGGCGGTCCTGCTCGGCCTGGAGGCTGTACAGGAAGAACAGCTGGAACGTGCCGACGAGGCGCACCTCGACGTCCTGCCCGACGAGCACCCCGGGCGCGACGCCTCCGCCGGCCAGCGGGATCTCGACGGACTGCCAGTGCTGGCCCCCGTCCGCCGTCGCGTTGCGGAGCTCGGTGCTCACGAGCGGCAGCAGCGCCGGGTCGGACGCGCGCGCCGAGATCGAGACGGCCGACTTCTGCCCCGGGGCGCGGATCAGGAACACCTCGCGCTCGCCGAGGCCGCTGGTGCGCTGCGCGTTCGCGACGTCGTAGACGAGCTGCTGCACCTCGGTGCCCGTGGTGGCGTCCGACGACTCGAACGTCACCTGGGCCTGCCGCGTGCTGCGTGCGCTCTCCTGGAGCACCTGGTCGATGCGCGCGTTGAACAGGCCGTCCCGCATCCGCTCGCCGACGTACAGGCCGACGACCCCGAGCGCGACGAGGCCGATCGCCAACGTCGACGCGATGACCCGGACCTGCAACGACGAGCGCCACAGCCGCGGCCACTCGCGGAGCCGTCGACGGGTCCGCGCCCGGACCAGCCGCCAGGCGCTGTTCACCCGCACCACGGCACGGTCCTGTCCGGCGTCACGTCGAGGTCACGCCCGCCTTGTAGCCGACGCCGCGCACCGTCACGACGATCTCGGGCTGCTCGGGGTCGTTCTCGATCTTGGAGCGCAGGCGCTGCACGTGGACGTTGACGAGCCGGGTGTCGGCGGCGTGCCGGTAGCCCCACACCTTCTCGAGCAGGACCTCGCGGGTGAACACCTGCCACGGCTTGCGGGCGAGCGCGACGAGCAGGTCGAACTCGAGCGGCGTCAGCGAGACGGGGCGGCCGGCCCGCGCGACGCGGTGGCCGGGGACGTCGATCGTCACGTCGCCGATGGACAGGTGCTCGGGCGCGGGCTCGTCGCTGCGCCGCAGCCGGGCCCGCACGCGCGCGACGAGCTCCTTCGGCTTGAACGGCTTCGAGATGTAGTCGTCGGCGCCGGACTCCAGACCGAGCACGACGTCGACCGTGTCGCTCTTGGCCGTGAGCATCACGATGGGCACGCCCGACTCGGCGCGGATCTGCCGGCACACCTCGGTGCCGTCCCGACCCGGCAGCATGAGGTCGAGCAGCACGAGGTCGGGCTGCGTCGCCCGGAAGGCCCCGAGCGCCTCGTCGCCGTCCTCGCAGAACACCGGGTCGAAGCCCTCGGACCGCAGCACGATGCCGATCATCTCGGCCAGCGCGGTGTCGTCGTCGACCACCAGCACGCGTCCTCTCATGGGCGCATTGTCGCACCGCGACCTTGGCGGTCCGTCCAGGTTCGGTCCGCTCGTCCACAGATCACCCGGCCGCCGCCAGGAGCGGCGCGTGTCTGTGCACGGACGGAGCCGTCCGTGCGGGGGCCCGTGGCACGATGGGGATCTCCCCGCCCGGGCACGCCGACAGCACGGTGACGTGCGCCCGGACCAGGGACGAGACGACCAGCACGACGACAGCCGAGGGAGCCGCGCTCGCATGACGAGCCCGCACGACGACGCGCCCGGACCACCCGCCTGGGTGTCCCCCACGGGGGCGCCGCCC
>JAEWCA010000356.1 GCA_023390875.1 Actinomycetes bacterium | reverse complement strand
GCCCGTCCTCGCACCCGCGAGGATGGGCCCGTCGCCGTCCGTGCCCGTCCCGAGGGACTGCGACCGGGAGCCGTCACGTCCCGGGCGAGCCCCGTCGCTCCTACGGTGGAGGCATGCCACGCACCATCGCCACCACCACGCCCGTCGACCGCACCGGCCTGCTGGACTTCGTCCGCGACCGCCACAGCTTCGTCCTCGTCACGACCCGCAAGGACGGGCGGCCCCAGGTCTCCCCCGTCACCGGCGGGGTCGACCAGGACGGCCGCCTCGTCATCTCCACGTACCCGGGCCGCGCCAAGACGGTCAACGCCGAACGCGACCCCCAGGTCAGCGTGTGCGTCCTGTCCGACGACTTCGGCGGCGCCTGGGTGCAGGTCGACGGCACGGCGGAGGTGCTGCACATGCCCGAGGCGGAGGACGCGCTCGTCGACTACTACCGGTGCATCGCGGGTGAGCACCCGGACTGGGACGAGTACCGGGCGGCGATGCGGGTGCAGGGCAAGTCGCTGATCCGCATCACGCCCACGCGGTGGGGGCCGGTCGCGACGGGCGGCTTCCCGGCCGACGTCGCGGCGAGGCTGGACGGCTGACCCGCGGGCGATCAGTCGTTCGGCGGTGCCGCGGAGATGTCCGCGAGCGCCGAGCCGGAGTCCAGTGCCTGGGCGAGGTCGCCGATGCTGACGATGCCGACCGCCTCGTCGCCCTGGACGACGGGCACGCGACGGACCGCCCGGTCGCGCATGATCTGGACGACCTCAGCGACGGCGTCGTCGGGTCCGACGCTCACGAGCTCGTCGGTCGCGAGCCGGCCGACCGGTGCGTCCAGCCCGATGCCCTCGGCGAGGCCGCGGACGACGAGGTCGCGGTCGGTGACGATGCCGACGACGGCACCGTTCTCGGCCACCACCAGCGCGCCGACGTCCTGCGTGGCCATCGTCTGCGCGACGGCGCGCAGCGTGTCGGTGACCTCGACGACGGTGGGGTGGGCGGTCATGAACTGGGAGACGGTGTGCGGCACGGTGTCGCTCCTCGCGGCGGTGTCGGGTCGGACCTGGGTCCAGCGGGCGGACTGCTTCGCCACCCGCCCACTGTCGACCACGAGCGCGCGGCCCGCACCCGCGGCGTACGGGCCGGGTCGAGCGGCCGCGACGACGGGTGCGGAGAGCGTGGCGCCTGGTTCTTCGGCGCGACGGACCTGCCGGACGTCGTCGAGAATGTCGCCGGTACCGTGCGGGACGAGCTCCGCACGGAGTCACCGCAGCCCCGAGGGACGGACGCGGATGGTGCCGAAGAAGGACGCGGGCCTCGACAGGTACCGGTCGATGCGGGACTTCAGCCGCACCCCGGAGCCGTCGGGGGCGCGCCCGCGCGCGGACGACGAGCCGGCAGCGCGCCGGTTCGTCGTCCAGCGCCACCGCGCCAGGCGGCTGCACTACGACCTGCGGTTCGAGGTCGACGGCGTGCTCGTGAGCTGGGCGGTCCCCCGGGGTCCGACGCTCGACCCCGCCGCCCGGCGGATGGCGGTGCACGTGGAGGACCACCCGCTCGAGTACATCGACTTCGAGGGTGTCATCCCGGCCGGCGAGTACGGCGGCGGGGACGTGATCGTGTGGGACACCGGGACGTGGGTGCCGTACAAGACGGGCGACCCGCACGCGGAGCTGGCGGCCGGTGAGCTGCACGCGGAGGTGCACGGGGCCAAGCTGCAGGGTCACTTCGTGCTCGTGCGGCGCGGTGACGCGGACGAGCGCAGCGGCAAGGAGCAGTGGCTGCTGCTGCACAAGAAGGACGAGCACGCCGTGGCGGGCTGGGACGCGGAGGACCACCCGCGCTCGGTGCTGTCCGGGCGGACCAACGACGAGGTCAAGGCCGACCCGGACCGGCTGTGGCGCTCGGACCTGCCGGCCGCGCAGGCGTCGGTCGAGCTGCACCCCGGGACCCGCACGGAGCCGCACCACGAGACCTGGCCGGCGCCCACGGGCGACGAGCTGGACGCGCTCGACGACCTCGGGCCGGCAGGCACGTGGGAGGTGCACGGCCGGCGACTGAAGCTGACGAACCTCGACAAGGTGCTGTTCCCCGCGCGGGACGGTGAGGAGCCGGTCATCAAGCGCGAGCTCGTCCGGTACGCCGCGCAGATCGGCCCCGTGGTGCTGCCGTACCTGCGAGGTCGGGCGCTCAACATGCACCGCTTCCCGCAGGGCGCGGGGAGCAAGGGGTTCTGGCACAAGCAGCTGCCCGATCACGCGCCGGAGTGGATCGGCCGCTGGGACAACCCCGAGGCGGACCCCGGCGAGACGACGACGTACCTCGTCGTCGACGAGCCCGCCGCGCTCGTCTGGGCCGCGAACTTCGGTGCGCTCGAGTGGCACGCGTGGACGTCCCGCACGAGCGACCCGCACCTGCCCACGTATGCGCTCGTCGACCTCGATCCCGGCACGTCGACCTCCTGGGAGGACGTGCTGCTGCTGGCCCGGCTGCACCGGGACGCGTTCGACCACCTCGGCGTCCGGGCGCAGCCGAAGCTCACGGGTCGGCGCGGGATCCAGATCTGGGTCCCGATCGCGGTCGGTCCCTCGTTCGACGAGACCCGGGCGTGGGTCGAGCGGGTCTCGCGCACCGTCGGCAAGGTCGTCCCGGACCTCGTGAGCTGGCGCTGGGAGGTCCGCGAGCGCGGCGGCCAGGCCCGGCTCGACTACACGCAGAACGCGATCAACAAGACGCTCGTCGCCCCGTACAGCCCGCGGGCGGCGGCCGGCGCGCCGGTGTCGGCACCGATCACGTGGGACGAGCTGGACGAGTCGTGGCTGCGACCGGACGCCTTCACGGTGCGGACCGTCCTCGACCGGGTCGCCGAGCGCGGCGACCCGTTCCGGACGGTGCTCGCGGCCGACCAGGTGCTCCCTCGGCTGGGCTGAGCCCGCGACGAGCACGCCAGGTGGCAGAGCACGCACCCCCAGAGGACGCGCGCGGTCCGTGACGACGAGCGCGTCGACGCCGCCGGGCCTCGCTGAGCTCCGCGCGCCGGGTGGCCGGTCCGAGCGCACGGGCTCACCATCGGACGAGAGGCCGTGCAGCCTGCCGGGGCCTCGCTCGGCACGAGGCCCCGGGCTCCGTGCCGCGTCCGGCCCCGTCCGGGCCGTCGAGGAGATCGCGCATGAGCAACCACATTCCCGACCCGTGGGTGTGCGCCGAGTGCGGCAAGGAGCATCCTGTCCCGTCGCTCGCCCGTGCCTGCGAGCGTCTGCACCAGCGCGACCGCGCACCGGCCACGACCGCCGGGGCCGCGGTGCCGCGGCAGCCGGACCTGGCGAGCGACCGCCCGAGGAGGTCGGTGGCATGACCGAGAGCGACGGGCGCAGCGGACGCCGCCTGCCTCCCGCCCCCACGCCCGACACGTGGTCGGCGGCCGAGGCCTCCGACTGGGACCCGGACGAGGAGACGCCGGAGCAGCCGACGGACGACGGGACGGCCGAGCCGCCGGGGTGACGGTCCGGGTGCGAGGACGCCCGCTCGCCCTACGCTCGGAGGAGGTCCAGCACCGGCCCCGGCCAGGGCACGGGAGCGACGATGGACCAGCACACGCGCACCCCGTCACGGGCGGACGCCGAGCTGCTGCCCGCCGAGTACGTGCTGCCGTTGCGCTGGCAGCGCGACGACGACCTCGACGAGCTGACGGCCTACCTCACGGACCTCGTGACGCACGTGCCGGTCACGGTGGTCGACGGCTCACCCGAGCCGGTGTTCGCCGCGCACCGGGCTGCCTGGCCGCCGGCCGTCCGCCACGTGCGGCCGGCACCGTGGCCCGGGCGGAACGGGAAGGTCGCTGGCGTCATGACCGGCGTGCGCCTGGCGCGGTCCGAGGCGGTCGTGATCGCCGACGACGACGTCCGCTGGACGCCCGCCGACCTGCGCGCCGCCCTGGCGCTGCTCGACGGCGCGGACGTCGTCCGCGTGCAGAACGTGTTCCGTCCGCTGCCCTGGCACGCGCGCTGGGACACCGCCCGCACGCTCGTCAACCGTGGCCTGGGCGACGACTTCCCGGGCACGCTCGTCGTCCGGCGGTCCCGGCTGCTGCGAGCCGGCGGCTACGACGGCGACGTCCTGTTCGAGAACCTCGAGCTGATCCGGACCGTCGTCGCCTCGGGCGGGCGCGAGGCCCGGGCCCCCGGCCTGTGCGTGGAGCGCCGGCCGCCGTCGTCCCGCACGTTCTGGTCGCAGCGCGTCCGTCAGGCGTACGACAGCTTCGCCCAGCCGGTCCGCCTCGCCGCCGAGGCGGCCGTGCTCCCCGTGGTGCTCGCGGCGCTCGTCCGGCGCCGGCCGGCACCCGTCCTGGGCGTCCTCGGGGCCGTCACCCTGGTCGCGTGGCGCGGTCGGCGCCGGGCGGGCGGGGCCGACGTCTTCCCGGCGTCCACCGTGGCGCTGGCGCCCGTGTGGCTGCTCGAGCGAGCCGTGTGCACGTGGGTGGCCGTCGCGATGCGGCTCACCGGTGGCGTGCCGTACCGCGGCCGCCGGCTGCCGCGCGCGGCGTCCAGCGTCGCGGCGCTCCGTCGTCGGGCGCAGCTGTGAGCCGGGCGGTCCGGTACCGCTCAGGCCTGGATGAGCGGGCCGTGGGCGTCCGGGTCGTCCGGGTCCTCGATGGCGGGCGGCGAGTCCGCGGGCTCGTCGTGCGGCAGGCCGTCGAGCTCCTCGGGCAGCTCGGGGACGTCCGGGGTGTCATCGTCGCGACCGGTCATGGCACACCTCCTGGGAGCGAGACGCTCACGGTAGGCACGGGGCCGCGAGGGCGCGCGTCGAGCGCCGGCCGTCTCAGCGGGTGCCGTAGAGCATGACGGCACGCTCCGTGCCGTCCGCGGCGAGCACGCAGCCGACCGCGGTCCCCGACTCGTTGACGGCGGTGAGCAGGCTCGTGTCGCCGTCGGCCTGCGGCGTCAGGGCCCGCAGGTCGCCCTGCGCGTCGCGGACGAAGCCCTGCTGGGAGCCGTCGGCGAGCTGGACGTTGCCGACGACCCGGCCGCGGTCGTTGACGTCGGCCGCCTGGGCGAACACGGTGCCGTCACCGTCGATCGGCTCGGCGACCCCCGTCGCCGGCCAGCGCACGGCCCGCACCGGCCCG
>JAEWCA010000318.1 GCA_023390875.1 Actinomycetes bacterium | reverse complement strand
CGACGGCACGACGAGCTCGTGGTCCCCGCGCAGGACGCCCCCGCGTTCGCCGCCGCGCTCACCGACGTGCGCCTCGTCCTCGCCGAGCGGCTGGACGTCCGCACGGACGCCGACGCCGACGCGATGTACGCCGTGCTGGGGGAGGCGCCGCCCTCGAGCCCCGCCGCTCGCGGCGACCACGAGACCCGTCGCTACCTCGTGTCGGTGTACGGCGCGCTGACGTGGCTCCAGGAGTCGCTCGTGGTGCTCATGCTCGCGGACGCCCGTCGGGGACGCGCGGACGGGCCGTCCGGGGCCGTCGGCACCGGTGACGTCCCTGGCAGCGGTTAGGCTCGGCTGCGTGAACGACGCCCCCATCGGTATCTTCGACTCCGGCGTCGGCGGTCTCACCGTGGCGCGTGCGGTCCTGGACCAGCTGCCGCACGAGTCGACCCTCTACATCGGTGACACGCTCAACACCCCGTACGGCAGCAAGCCGCTCGCCGCGGTCCGTGCGCACGCGCTCGAGGTCATGGACGACCTCGTCGACGCCGGGGTGAAGCTCCTCGTCATCGCGTGCAACACCGCGTCGTCGGCGATGCTGCGCGACGCGCGCGAGCGGTACACGTTGCGCCGCGGCATCCCGGTGGTCGAGGTGATCCTCCCGGCCGCCCGCCGGGCCGTCGCCGCGACGCGGTCGGGCCGCATCGGTGTCATCGCGACCAGGTCGACGGTGGAGAGCAGGTCCTACGACGACGCGTTCGCGGTCGCGCCGGGCGTCGAGCTCACCACGCAGGCGTGCCCGCGGTTCGTCGAGCTCGTCGAGCAGGGGATCACCTCCGGGCCGGACGTGCTGGCCCTCGCGCGCGAGTACCTCGAGCCCGTGCGGGCCGCGGGCGTCGACACGCTCGTCCTCGGGTGCACCCACTACCCCCTGCTCACGGGCGCGATCTCGTACGTCATGGGCGAGGAGGTGACCCTGGTGTCGAGCGCCGAGGAGACGGCCAAGGACGTCTACCGCACGCTCGTCGCGCACCACCTCGAGCGCGACCCCGCCGCCGGGCCGCCCACCCACCGGTTCCTCGCGACGGGCGACCCGGACGCGTTCCACGCGCTCGCGCGCCGGTTCCTCGGGCCCGAGGTCGGTGCCGTGGAGCCTGCGGGGTCGCTGCGATGAGGCTCACGGTGCTCGGCTGCGCGGGGTCGTTCCCCGGTCCCGACTCGGCGTCGTCCGGGTACCTCGTGCAGGCGGACGACGCGTCGGGGCGGACGTGGACCGTGCTGCTCGACCTCGGCAACGGTGCGCTCGGCCCGCTGCAGCGCTACGGCGACCCGACGGCGCTGGACGCGATCGGCCTGTCCCACCTGCACGCGGACCACGTCGCCGACATGATCGTGCTCAACGTGCTGCGTCGGTACCGCCCCGGCGGGCCGTGCGACCCGGTCGCCGTGTACGGGCCTGCCGGCACGGCCGAGCGGCTCGCGACGATGGCCGGCAAGGACCCCGCGACGGACGTCATGGGCCAGTTCGAGGTGCGGCAGTGGGACGCGGCGGCGCCGGTGGTCGTCGGACCTCTCACGCTGACCCCCGTGCCCGTCGAGCACCCGCTCCCCGCCTTCGGTGTGCGCGTCACGGGTCCGTCGGAGGACGACCCCGGCCGGACCGTCACGCTCGCGTACAGCGGCGACACCGACGAGTGCCCGGGCCTCGACGAGCTCGCCGCGGGCGCGGACCTCCTGCTGTGCGAGGCCGCGTACCTGGAGGGCCGCGACGACGCCTGGCACGGCATCCACCTGACCGGGCGGCGCGCAGGGCAGGCGGCGGCCCGGGGCCGGGCGGGGCGGCTCGTGCTCACGCACATCCCCGCGTGGAACGACCCGGCGGTGACCGTCGCGGAGGCCCGCGGCGCGTACGACGGTCCTGTCGAGCTCGCCGTGCCGGGGGCCGTGCACCTGCTCTGACGGCACCGGCGACGTGCGCCAGTCATAGCGCCACCCGTTCGAGGAGTCGCCCGTTCGAGTGATTCTCGACGGTTCGACCCCGGCCTCCCACCTGCTCGCCGATGTCGCCCGGACGGCGTGTCGCTGCGACGACACGCCGGGGGAACCCACCGCTCTGACCAGAGCGGACGTCGCCGCGCACGCGGTGGATCCGCGGCCTGCGCTGGGCGGGGACGGCGCCCGAGGCCCGGTCCGACACGCCGAGCCCTGCTTCGTCCGACGCGCTGACGGCCGCCGGACGACCGCCCAGAGTCATCGCCAAAATCGCCTCTTGTGACAGCGGCGAGCCACTACGGTGACGACCACCCGGGCGGGTCCGCGCGTCCGACGAGGTGCCGACCGGTGCCCGGCCGGGCCGAGCGACGGGGTGACGAGGGTGGGGGAGTTCCGGATGGCTGTGGGCGCTGGAGCCGGGCGAGGGATCGCCGCGGCCGTCGCGGGGGCACTGCTGGCGACGCTGGCGGTGACGGTGCCGGCGGTGGCCGCCGGCGACGACGGGACGTCACCCGGGGACGTCGACGCGCTCCGGGCGCACGCCGCGGAGATCGCACCCGACCGGGACGACGTCACGCAGGCGATCGTCGCGAAGAACGTGCCGGCGGCGACGCGCGTGCCCCGGCGCCCGATGCCGCTCTCGCTCCCGCAGCCGCCCCGCTTCCCGCAGGCGTGGGCGGGCGTCGAGGCGGTCG
>JAEWCA010000156.1 GCA_023390875.1 Actinomycetes bacterium | reverse complement strand
AGGCGGCGGACGACCGCGGTCTGCGTGTGCGGGCGGTCGCCGCGCTCGGCGCGAACCGGGCCCGGGTGCTCGAGTGGTGAGGCGGTGCGGGCACGTCGACGGCTCGAGCGCGGCGGCACGGCGTCAGCCGAGCGGTCCTGGCGCCGCCTCGTCGATCGCCGCGAGCTGCTCGAGCGTGGGCTCCCACGCGATCGACGCGACGTTCGCGCGCAGCTGCTCGGGCGTCCGAGCCCCCGCGATCACGCTGCCGACCGCCGGCTGCGCGGCGAGCCCCCCGAGAGCGAGCGTGGGCAGGTCGATCTCCCACTCGTCGGCCAGCGCGGCGAGCGCGTCGATCCGGTCGAAGTCGGCGCCGGCGAGCCGGTCGGGCATCCGCGCGAGCCGCGAGCCCTCGGGCGCGGGCTCGCCCTGCCGGTACTTGCCGGTCAGCAGACCCGAGGCGAGCGGGACGTACGGCAGGATCCCGACGCCGACGGTCTCGGCCGCCGGCACGAGCTCCGCCTCCGCCGACCGGTCCAGCAGGTTGTAGCGGTTCTGCGCCGACACGAACGGGGTGAGTGCGCCCGTGCGGGCCGTCCAGTCGGCCTCCACGACCTGCCACGCGGCGAAGTTCGACGAGCCCAGGTAGCGGACCTTGCCCTCGACGACGAGCTCGTGGAGCGCGGCGAGCGTCTCCTCGATCGGGGTCGTGGGATCCGGGACGTGCAGCTGGTACAGGTCGATCCAGTCGGTGCCGAGCCGCCGCAGCGACCCCTCGACGGCGCGCCGCACGTACCGGCGCGAACCGCGCGCGCCCCAGTCGGGTCCGTTGAGGCCGCGCGTGTCGGCACCGAACTTCGTCGCGACGACGACGTCGTCGCGGTGCCCGGCGAGGGCCGCACCCAGAAGCTCCTCGCTCTGACCAGGCACGCCGCCGTACACGTCGGCGGTGTCGAAGAACGTCACGCCCGCGTCCAGGGCGGCCGCCACGAGGTCCGCGACCCCGTCGGGATGAAGCGTCGCCCCGAACGTGTTGCAGCCGAGGCCCGCGGTGGACACGGCGAGGCCGCTGTCCCCCAGCCGGCGGAAGGTCATGTCAGGCGTCGTGGTGCTCGTCACGTGTGCACCCTACGACCGCGCGGTGAGACGAGCCTCACGCGGGTTTCGCCCGCCGTGCGCGTACCGCGTTCACCAACCCTTCACGCGTACCTGGAACACTGGGAGGACGAACACCGTTGACAACGGTGGACGTTCCCACACTCGAAGCCGTCACCACGGCACGGAGGTCACCTGATGGCAAACCGGTCCCTGCGCGGCATGCGCATCGGGTCCCACAGCATGGAGACGGACGAGGGCGTCGACTTCGCCCCCCGCCTCCAGGCTCACTACGACTGCCCCAACGGGCACACCATCATCCTGCCGTTCTCGGTCGAGGCCGACGTTCCGGTGGTGTGGGAGTGCCGCTGCGGCGCGGAGGCGCTCCTGCGCGACGCGTCGAAGCCCGAGGCCAAGGCCGGCAAGGCCCCTCGGACGCACTGGGACATGCTGCTCGAGCGCCGCACGATCGGCGAGCTCCAGGAGCTCCTCGACGAGCGCCTCGACCTGCTCCGCGCGGGGAAGCTGCGCCGCAGCGCCTGACCTCAGCACGGCATCCCGGTCAACGAGACCGACGGAACGCTCCCGCCACCTGGCGGGAGCGTTCGTGCATCCCCCACCGGGTCACGCTGACGAGCGCCTCGACGATGATGTCGCGGCTCATCTTCGACTCGCCCAGCTCGCGCTCGACGAACGTGATCGGCACCTCGACGACGCGCGCGCCCGCACGCACCGCCCGCCACGCCATGTCGATCTGGAAGCAATAGCCCTGCGAGGCCACGTCGCCGAACGAGAGCCTGCGCAGCAGGTCGGCCCGGTACGCGCGGAACCCGCCCGTCGAGTCGCCGAGCGGGATGCCGAGCATGATCCGGGTGTACAGGTTGGCGCCCCGGGACAGCACCTCACGGTGCAGGGGCCAGTTGACGACCTTGCCGCCGCGGACCCACCGGGAGCCGAGCACCAGGTCGGCACGGTCGAGCGTCGTGAGCAGCAGCGGGAGGTCCTGCGCCCGGTGCGACCCGTCGGCGTCCATCTCGACGACCACGTCGTACCCGTGCTCGAGCGCCCAGCCGAAGCCGGCGACGTACGCGGTGCCGAGCCCCTGCTTGCCGGTGCGGTGCAGCACACGGATCGACCGCGGCGACCCGGACGTCGCCTCGCTCTCGGCGATCTTCTCGGCGAGCTCCCCCGTGCCGTCGGGCGAGCCGTCGTCGACGACCAGCACGTCGGCCGTGGGAACGTGCTCACGGAGCCGCTCGAGGGCGATCGGCAGGTTCTCGCGCTCGTCGTACGTGGGGACGACGACGAGGACGCGGGTGAGGCTGTCACTCATGCGGGCGGGTCCGTTCGGTCGGCGCGGCGCACCCGGTGGGCACCGGCAGCGCCGGCGACGACCGTGCACACCGCGAGAGCGTCGATGATCCAGGCGGGCCAGGACCCGGACCGGTCTGCGGGCGTCAGCGACTGCCGCAGGGGCAACGTCGCGACCATCTGGTCGGCGGTGAACAGGTCGGTCTGCCGGCTGACGGCCCCGTTGGGCTGGATCACGGCGCTCACGCCGACGGTGGAGATCTGCACCGTCGCCCTGCCGTGCTCCACCGCCCGCAGCCGCGCCATCGCGAGCTGCTGCGTGGACTCGTCCGTCATGCCGAACGACGCGTTGTTCGTCTGCACGACAAGCACCTCTCCCCCGGCCCGCACCGCGTCCCGGACCAGGGCATCGTAGGCGACCTCGAAGCAGATCACGTCGCCCAGTCCCACGTTGCGGCCCAGCCGCTCCGAGGTCAGCGGCACGTAGCCGGGGCCCTGGCCGGGCAGCATGTCCCGCGTCACGAGGTCGACGGCCGACGAGAACGGCCGCACGAGCGAGCGCAGCGGGATGTACTCGGCGAACGGCGCCGGGTGCTGCTTGGTGTAGCTCGCGACGACGCCCTGACCCGGCTCCCACAGGACGGCCGTGTTGTACCGGCCGCCGCTCGGCGGGTACTGCACGGTGCCAACGAGCATCGGCGCGTCGACCGCGCGGGCGGCCTCGTCGATGAGCCCGGCGGCCGTCCGGTCGGCCTGCGGGTCGATGTCGGTGCCGTTCTCGGGCCACAGGACGACGTCGAGCTCGCCGGGTTCCACCTGGTCGAGCAGCGCGTACGTGCCGGCGAGGTGGTTGTCGAGCACGGCCTCGCGCTGGCCGAACGCGTCCAGTCCGCTGCCCGGCACGTTCCCCTGGACGGCGCCGACCCGGAGCGTCCCGTTCTCGGCGCGGGTGTCGAGGGGCAGCGCGACCGCGACGCCGCCGGCGACGACCACGACGGCGGCGGCCCCCACGAGCCGTCCGACCTCGAGCCGCCGGGCCGCCAGGTACGTGCGGGCGAGCGCGACGCCGACGAGGGCCACGACGCCGCTCAGGAGGGGCGTGCCGCCGAGCCACATGAACGCGGCCAGCGGCGAGTCGGACTGCGAGAACGCGAGCCGCCCCCACGGGAAGCCGCCGAACGGCCACGCCGAGCGCAGCTCCTCGACGGCGACCCACAGCAGCGTGAAGACGAGCGCCTGCCAGCCGCCGCTGCGCCAGACGGCCTCGCCGCGGCGCGCCCACGACCACGCCGCGCCGAACAGCGCCACGCACGCCGCCTCGAGCGTGCTGAGCGCGAGCCACGGGACCAGCCCCACGGCCTCGTCGGCCCAGGTGATGAGCGGCGCGAAGCACGCCAGACCCCAGACCAGCCCGACGAGCGCGTTCCACCGCGCGCCGTCCCGCCGCAGCGCCACGTACAGGAGCGCCATGCCGAGGAACGCGGTCCCCCACCATCCCGGTGACGGGAAGGCCAGACGGGTCAGGTAGCCGCCCGCGACGGCGAGCGCGAGGGTCCACCAGCGGGCGGGTTCACGGGCGGACACCGCGCAAGGGTACGACGTCAGCCTGTTCGCGGACGCCGACGCCGTCCGTCGTCGTGACGCCTGTTCGCCGAGGTGAGGGGAACGGGCGGACCGACCGGCCCGCGTGTCCTTCGTACCGGTCGCGTGCTGCGCACGGACCGTTTTCTGTTGAACACGCGGGCCCGGTCGGAGCCCGACGTCCTCCGTCGACCCGGGGAGCGTGCCCTCCGGGGATGGTCGGCCGGCAGCATCGTCGGACGACCGTGGCGGTGGATTTACCTTCGTGAACCTACCGAGATCCGCGAGGGTGTCAAGGCGCCGTCGGCGCAGGTCGTGGCCGTCCGTGCAGGTCGCGGCGGTGCCGATCATCCGATCCGTGCAGGTTGGTTCGGCGTGTCGCCGCGCGTGTCGCAAATCGTTGTCGAAGCGCTCCCGCAGACGGCCCGGGACGAGCGCGGAATTTCACCCGGAACGGATGAGACCGGAGCCCTCAGCCGAGGGCGTCGAACACCACCACGCCGTCGCGCACGGTGCGCAGGCACACCGGGTCGGGCGCGTCCGCCGAGAGGTCGGGGAGCAACGGGGTGCCCGCCCGGGCGTCGGTGCTCCACGTCGAGAGCCGGCCGTCGGGCGCCTGCACCGCGAGGTGGTCGGCGCGCCAGACGGCCAGGTGAGCCGGTGCGCCGACGCGCAGCTCGCCCGCGCCCGTGTGGTCGAGCCCCGCG
>JAEWCA010000153.1 GCA_023390875.1 Actinomycetes bacterium | reverse complement strand
CGACGGCCGCGCTCGGGTACCGCCTCGACGCGGCCCGGACGGGCACGTTCGAGGTCGCCGCCGCGCTGCGGGCGGGCCGCAGGCTCGCGGTCCGGGAGGTCGTCGAGGAGGCGCTCGACACGTTCCGGTCGCAGCGCGTCCACGGGTGGGACGCGCTCGCGACCGACCTGCGCGACCGTGTCCGCGGCGGTCCGTGCGACGAGCTCACCGCCACCGAGCGGGAGGTCGCAGGGCTCGTGTCGACGGGCCTGCGCAACCGGGAGATCGCGGGAAGGCTGTTCGTCAGCGAGTCGACCGTGGAGGCGCACCTGACGCGCGTGTACCGCAAGCTCGGCGTGCGCAACCGCGCCGAGCTCGTCCGCCGGCTCGGCCCTGGGGACGGCAGCACCTGACGCCGGTCACAGCCGGATCCAGCCGGCGACGAGGGCGACCACGCCGACGACGGCACCCGCGAGCGACACGACGAGGATCACGACCTCCCGGCGGGAGAACAGCCGACGCCCCTGCTCGCGTCGCGCCATCACGAACAGGATCGTCGCGGGCGCGTACACGACGAACGACACCAGCAGGTAGGTGAGCCCGGCCGCGAACAGCAGGAACGCCGTGTACGCCGTCGCGAGCGCACCGACCACGAGGTCGCGACGCAGCACGCCCCCACGGAGGCGGTCGGGGCCCCGCGAGAGCTTGAGCGCGTACCCCGCGGCGAGCAGGTACGGCACCAGCGCGAGCGAGCTGGTCAGGTTGAGCGCGAAGTCGAACGCGTTCTGCGACAGCAGCGTCACGAGGAGGAACACCTGCGCCGTCAGCGCTGTCATCAGCAGCGCGGGCACCGGCACGTCCGCCGCGTTGGCGCCGCGCAGGAACCGCGGCATGTCGTCGTCCTTCGCGGCGACGAACAGCACCTCCGCCGCCATGAGCGTCCACGCGAGGTACGCGCCGAGCACCGAGACGACGAGCCCGACGCTGACGAACGCGCTCCCCCAGCCGCCGACGGCCGCCTCCAGGACACCGGCCATCGACGGCTGGCGCAGGTCGGCGAGCTCGCTCATCGGCAGGATCCCGTACGACACGATCGTCACGGACGCGAACACCGCGAACACGCTGAGGAACCCGAGGACCGTCGCCCGCCCGACGTCCTCCCGGCGCCGCGCGTGGCGCGAGTACACGTTGGCGCCCTCCACGCCCAGGAAGACGAACACCGTGACGAGCATCGTGCCGCGCACCTGCTCGAACAGCGATCCCGAGAAGTCGGCGCCGCGCAGGTTCGCGACGAGCACCGCCGGGTCGAGCGCGAACGCCGTGAGCAGCACGAACACGAGGATCGGGACGACCTTGGCGACCGTCACGACCCGGTTCAGCGAGGTCGCCTCGCGCACCCCGCGGCGGATCAGGAAGAAGAACAGCCACAGCCCGACGGTGGACGCCGCCACCGCCGCGACCGTGTCGCCCGCACCGAGCGCCGGGACCAGGGCCCCGACGGTCGACATGATGAGCACCCAGTACGTGACGTTGCCGACGCACGCGCTCGCCCAGTACCCGAACGCCGAGAAGAAGCCGAGGTACTCGCCGAAGCCGGCCTTCGCGTACGCGTACACGCCGGCGTCGAGCTCCGGCTTGCGCACCGCCAGGTCTTGGAAGACGAACGCGAGCATGAGCATCCCCGTGCCGGCGACCGCCCACGCGATCAGCGCCCCGACGACGCCCGTCTCCTGCGCGAACCGTTGCGGCAGCGAGAAGACCCCGGCCCCGACCATCGACCCGACCACCATCGTGGCGAGCGTCACGACCGACACCCGCGTCGCACGCACCGACGTGCCCGAGCCGGGTCCGCGCGGCGTCGACCCGTCCGCGTCCGGGGTGCGTCTCACCGGGCGGCGCCGTCCGCGGGCCTCAAGACCACCTAGGCGACGTCCCGCAGCACCAGGTGGCCGCAGCACCGCAGGACGGCGTCGCGGTCGAGCGGCCCGCCCAGCGCGGACGTCACGACGTCCTGCACCTGCCGCTCGCGCAGCAGCAGGCTGGGGTGCCCGGGCTCGTCGACCGGGCGCAGGTCGCCGTGCGGCAGCTCGCCGCGGACCCACTCGGCCAGCGCGGGCCAGCGCGTCGCGAGCACCGTCCAGAGCGCGAGCGTGCGCGGGTCGAGCGGCTCGAGCTCGGTCAGGCGTGCCGCGAACCCCACGTTGTACGCCATGAGGAACCGCTTGGTCGCCCGCGGGTTCGGCTCCAGCAGGTCCGCGTACTCCTCGAGCAGGTGGCGCTGTCGCTCCTGGCGCGCCGGGTCGGTGCGGCGGGTCTCGAGCGCGACGGCGGCGAGCCGCTGCCGCTCCGCGTCGCCGAGCCCCTGGGCCTCGCTCAGCAGCGTCGACATGCGCTCGTCGAGCGAGTGCGCACCCGCGGTGTCCGCCGGCGCCGCCCGGATCCGCTCCTCCAGCGCGCCCGCGTCGACCAGGCCCGCGTCCCGGGGCACGTCGAGCAGGCGCGACAGGTAGCGCGACACCTGCGACCGGTCGAGCCGTGGCAGCTCGATCCGCAGCTGGAACAGCTTGTCGAGGAACAGGTGCCCGAGCGGTCGGCCCGGTTCGCTCACCGAGTCGGAGAACACGTCGTACGCGTGCTCGTACGCGGCCCGCAGCCACCGTCCGTCGCCGACCGCGAGGACGATGAGCGCCGGCGGCGCCGCCCGTCGAGCCTCGTGCCCCTCGGGCCCCGACCGCAGCAGCGTCTGGACCGCGTCCAGCAGCTCGACCGTGAACCGCTCGTTGCACCGGTCGAGGTCGTCCAGCACCAGCAGCACCGGACGGGGCGACGCGCGACGGATCGCCCAGATCTGGTCCACGACCTCCTCCATCGGGTTGTCGTTGAGCAGCTGGTGCACGCGTGCGCCCTGCAACGACCCGAGCGACAGGAACCGGCTCCCGAGGCCGCCGATCGCCACCACGACGGCGACCACCGCCGTGATGACGGGGACCAGACCGGCCACGTCCGTGAACCGGGCGAGCACCGCGAGCACGACCAGGACGAGCGCGGGCGGCACCCAGATGCGCCACAGCCGCCGCACCGTCCGCCACGTCCTGCTCAGCGCGAACCGCACCCGGCCCCAGCCGCCGAGCGAGTCCGCGACCCCCCGGCGCAGGTGTCCGAGCAGCGCCCACCACGCCGGTGACAGCTGCGACGAGCGCCACGCGTCCAACGGGATGACCGTCCACGCCGGCTCCCCGTCCGGTCCCGGCTGCGCGAGCTCCCGCCCGATGAACCCGACGAGCGTGCTCTTCCCGGCACCCCACGGCGCGTCGAGGTGGATCGCGAACGCCTCGGGGCGGTCGTGCGTCCGGCCCATCTCGCGGACCAGCGACGCGACCTCGCCCGCCAGGCTCATCCGCCCGAGCTCGTCGTCGCCCGCCGGCTGGTCGTGCACCAGCCGGGTCCGCCCCGCCGCGGACGCCGTCGTCGACGGCTCGTCGTGCCTCGGCGCCGAAGTCCGCTCCGCATCGGGCGCCGCGTGCTCCCGTGCGC
>JAEWCA010000128.1 GCA_023390875.1 Actinomycetes bacterium | reverse complement strand
CGCCGACGCCGCGTCCGCCGGTGGCCCGGTGGCGACGCTGCTGCCGGGTGTCGAGCTGTCCACCCGGTCGCCGTTCCCTGACGCGCGGCGGCTGCTGGACGCGGGCGTCGACGTCGCGCTCGCGTCGGACTGCAACCCGGGCACGTGCTTCTCGACGTCGATGCCGCTCATGGTCGCGCTCGCCGTCACGCAGATGCGGATGACCGTCGCCGAGGCCGTCCGGGCGGCGACGCTCGGTGGCGCGCACGCCCTGCGGCGGTCGGACGTCGGGCACCTGCGGGTCGGTGCGCGGGCGGACCTGTGCGTGCTCGACGCCCCGTCGCACGCCCACCTCGCCTACCGCCCGGGCGTGCCGCTCGCCCGGACGCTCACCGCCGGCTGAGGCCGCGGCCGCGAGGTGTGCGCGGCCGGAGCCTCGTCCGTCACCGGGCAGCAGACCCGGTCACGGCTTCCCGTGGTGCGTCGGCGCGGGCTGCAGCAGGCCGAGGAGCCCGTTCGCCTCGTCGTTCGGCCCGGCACTGAACCACACGGCGTCGGGCCCGGCGACAGGGTCCCCGACGACGAGCGCCCACAGGCCGTCGATCGCGAGCGGCTTGCCGGACGTGCCGCGCAGGATGCCGACCATGTGCCCGGACCGCGGGTCGAACGCGTGGATGCGGCCGTCCCCGAAGTTGCCGATCAGCAGGTCGCCGCCGAGCTTGCCGAACGACGCGGGTGCGATCGTCAGGCCCCACGGCGAGTTCAGCACGCCGCGCGTCGCGAACCGCCGGACGAATGCACCGGCGTCGGTGTAGACGTCGACGAACCCGTGGCCCGGACCGGCGACGTCGTCCTCGGCGTCCGCGTCCTGCTTGGCGTACGTCACGAACACCTGACCGTCGATCTCGGCGACGTTGAACGGCGCGTACCCGGCGGGCAGGCGGGGGTCGGTGAACATCCCCGGCGTCGTGACCTGCGTGAACGACCCGTCGAACACGTCGATCCGGTTGTCGTGGAAGTTCGCGAGCAGCAGCATCGGACCGGCCGCGCCGTGCGTGAGCGCGAGGCCCTTGTAGATCGCCCCGTCGACGTGCCCGACCGACACGGCGGTCGTGCCGCCGTTCCAGGCGGTGAGGTCGCCGTCCTCGCCGACGAAGATGAACCGGGCCGACTGGCCGGTGCCCGGGACCTCGAACGCGGCGGTGTCGTTGAACACCTGGCCCGTCGGGGCACCACCGGGGATCGACACGACGAGCGGCACCTTCGTCACGGGGCTGCCGGGCGTGTCGGTGCGGTAGAGCGTCGTGAGGTCGGTCCCGTTGTCCGACACCCACACGGGCGTGCTCGGCCCGTGCGAGATGCCCCAGGCGTTGACGAGGTCGGGATCGGTGAGCGCAGCGACGCCGGGCATGTCCGACACGAGGTCGACCTGCTGGAACGTGTGCGGCCGCGGCCCGCCGTGACCGTGGCCGTGCCCGCCGTCGGTCCCGTCGTCCGCCGCGACCGCGGGTCCCGCGAGGGCCACGCCCAGCGCGAGCGCCAGTGCCGCTCCGACGGCGGTCGATCTGGCCTTCATGACATCCGCCTCCTCCTCGAGGGTGGGGGCCACGCGGCTCGAACCCCCGAGGGAGACACGAGCGGGCGCGCGTCCCGGTTCACCCGGGCCCGCGATGTCGTCCGGCGCCCTGGACCGCCCGCTCCGTCGGCCTGAGCGTCAGAGGGCCGGCGAGCGCCGCTCGAGCAGCACCACGTCGCGCCACTCGCCCGACCGCGGCCCGTGCGTCATCCGGCCGAGCCGCTCCCGGGTGCCGACGACACGGAAGCCGACGGCCTCGTGCAGCGCGAGGCTCGCGGCGTTCTCGGGGAACACCCCGGACTGCACCGTCCAGACGCCCGCGGCGTCGGTGCTGGCGAGCAGCGCGTCGAGCAGGGTGCGCCCGACGCCGCGGCCGCGGGCGGCCTCGTCGACGTAGACGGAGTGCTCGACGACGCCCGCGTACACGCACCGGTCCGAGACGGGCGACACGGCGACCCAGCCCAGGACGGTGCCCGCGTCGTCGACCGCGACGAACCGGTGGTCGCGGAGCTTGCCGGCGTCGAACGCCTCCCACGTCGGGACGTCCTCCGCGAAGGTGGCATGGCCGGTCGCGATGCCTGCGGCGTAGATGCGCTGGACGTCGGGCCAGTGCTCGGCCGTCAGCGGCACGACGGTGACGGTCCCGGTCATGCGGCGCCACCGACGCGCAGGTGTGTCCCGAGGTGGGCCGCGACGGCGTCGACGGCGCCCGGCACGATCGTGAAGTACGCCCAGACCCCCCGCTTCTCGCGCGTGACGAGACCGGCCTCGGTGAGCTGCTTGAGGTGGTGGGAGACGGTCGGCTGGCTCAGCCCGACGGGCTCGATGAGGTCGCAGACGCAGGCCTCCCCGCCGTCGTGCGCGGCGATGAGCGACAAGAGCCGCAGGCGCGTCGGGTCGGCGAGCGCCTTGAGCGTGCGGGCGAGCTGCTCGGCGTCCTCCGCGCTGATGACGGGCGCGGTCACGGGGGTGCAGCAGGCCGCGGTCGAGCTCACCACGGGGAGCAGGTCGAGTGCCACGCGAGGCAGTGTACCTACGAAGATTGACGGACGTCGATATTGACAACCATCGATGCATGGGTCCACGATGCCGGACATCGACAAACTTCGATATGTGGAGGGCATCATGAGCGACATCCGGGAGCAGGTCCGCGAGCGGTACGCACTGGCAGCGACCCAGGTCGGTGCGAGCACCGACTGCTGCGGCGGCGGCTGCGGGCCCACGGACGAGGGCCGGTTCGGGGAGGCCCTGTACGACGCGAGCGACCTCGCGGAGCTGCCGGTCGAGGCTCGGCTCGCCTCGCTCGGCTGCGGGAACCCTCTCACCGTCGCGGAGCTGCGCGAGGGTGAGCGCGTGCTGGACCTCGGGTCGGGCGGCGGCATCGACGTGCTGCTGTCGGCGAAGCGCGTCGGCCCGACGGGCTTCGCGCACGGCGTCGACATGACCGACGAGATGCTCGACCTCGCGCGCGCCAACGCGGCCCGTGCCGGAGCGACCAACGTCGCGTTCCACCGCGGCACCATCGAGGACCTGCCCCTCGACGACGCGTCGGTCGACGTCGTCATCTCCAACTGCGTCGTCAACCTGTCGCCCGACAAGGCCGCCGTGCTCGCCGAGGTGCACCGGGTGCTCGTGCCCGGCGGCCGGGTCGGCATCTCCGACGTCGTCGCCGAGGATCGCCTCACGCCGTCGGAGCGCGCCGACCGCGGCTCGCACGTCGGCTGCATCGCCGGCGCCCTGTCGCGGCAGGAGTACCTCGACGGGCTCGCCGCGGCCGGGTTCGTCGACTCCGACGTCACCTTCACGCACCAGGTCGCCGACGGCATGCACGGCGCCGTCGTCCGCGCCCGCAAGCCGCAGGGGGCCTGAGCGGCGACGCGCGCAGGTCTGGCGGCAGAGCTGTCGTCAGGCCTGCGCGGCCGGCACCCCGAGCTCGTCGAGCAGCGTGACGACGCGCGCACGGATCTGGTCGCGGATCGGCCGCACGGCCTCGATCCCCTGCCCGGCCGGGTCGTCGAGCGCCCAGTCCTCGTAGCGGGTACCCGGGTAGTACGGGCACGCGTCGCCGCAGCCCATCGTCACGACGACGTCGGACGCCTGGACCGCGTCGGCGGTGAGCACCTTGGGCTGCTCGGCGGCGATGTCCACGCCGACCTCGGCCATGGCCTGCACGGCGACCGGGTTGACCTGGGCGGCCGGCGCCGACCCCGCGGACCGTACCTCGACCGCCCCGCCCGACAGGGCCGAGAGGAACCCGGCCGCCATCTGGGAACGGCCCGCGTTGTGCACGCAGACGAACAGGACACTGGGCTTCGAGGTGGTCACGGCACCATGGTTGTGGGACGACGATCCCTCAGTCAAGATTGACTCAATGAACACTGAGTGGTGGACGCAGGTCGAGCGCCGGGCCGCGCTGCACGGCGCGCTCGCCGACCCCGGCCGCCTCGCCGTCGTCGACCTCCTGTCCCGCGGCGACGCCTCGCCGTCCGAGCTCGCCGCCGAGCTGTCCATGGCGTCCAACCTGCTCGCCCACCACGTGAACGTGCTGACCCGCCTGGGCCTCGTCGAGCGCACCCGCTCCGAAGGAGACCGGCGGCGCACCTACCTGCGCCTGCTTCCGAGCGAGCTCGGACCCGTCACCAGCCCGCTGCCCCGCCCCGACCGTGTGCTGTTCGTCTGCACGGCCAACTCCGCCCGCTCCCACCTGGCCGTCGCCCTCTGGCGGCGCACCAGCAGCGTCCCGGCGACGTCCGCCGGGACCCACCCTGCACCCGCGATCGACCCCGGTGCGGTCGCGGCCGCCCGCCGGCACGGCCTCGACCTGCGCGACGGACGACCCCAGCCGCTCGGCGCCGTCCGCCGCGACGGCGACCTCGTCATCACCGTCTGCGACCGCGCGCACGAAGAAGTGGGCCTCACGGCCGACGTGCACTGGTCGATCCCCGACCCGGTCCGGGTCGGGAGCGACGCCGCGTTCGACCGTGCGGTGGACGAGCTCGACCGCCGCGTCGACCGGCTCGCCCCCCGCCTCGTCCTGGCCTGACGGGGCGTCTGCCCACGCGCGACCGGATGAAACGCCCCGTTCGCGGACCCGTCGCACGACGATCGCCCTACGAACGCGCGAGCGGCACCCGATGGGACGGGTGAGCGATCGTCAGACCCGTCGCGGCGGGCCGGACGGTCGGGCGGGTTCCGGCAACGACGCCGGCGCCACCGACGCGAAGGACGTGGACCATGACGGTGAACGCCACCCTCGACGACGAGGACCGCCCCGCGGGCGAGGTGCCCGCCCTGCCGGTCGACTTCACACGCACCGCGGCCCAGCGCCCGACCCCGCGCGAGCTGCGCTACGACCTGATCCCGGCCTGACCCGATCGCCACCGCCGGGTCGACCTCGGTCCCGCGCAACCCGGATGATCACCGCCCGGGCCGGACCCGTGGCGTCGAGCCGCGCCGTGAGGTGTGGCACGACGACCGTCCGGACCAGACGGAGCACGGTCAGCCGGCGATCTCCTCGTACGCGTCGATCAACGTGACGAACTCCGACCGCAGGCCGTACGGGTCCTCGCCGAGGGCGGCCTCGGCGCGCTCGCGTGCCCGCGCCGGGCTGGCGCCGTCGGCGTTCCGGGAGCCGGACGCCACGAGCCCGAACTCGGCGACCGCGGACGCGAACCTGAAGTCCGCCGACGGATGCGTCGTGTACGTGTCGGCGCCGGCGGGAAACACGACCTCCGTGCTCTCCGACGCGCCCGGGCGCTTGTACCGCACGTGCACGGTCAGGAAGTCGTCCGAGTGCCCCGCGTCGACGTCCTGGTAGTCGAGGCCGTCGTCGGCCGGCCCGTCCCCGGCCGGGACCAGCTCGTAGAACGCCGTCACCGCGTGCCCGGCCCCGACGTCACCGGCGTCCTTGGTGTCGTCGTCGAACTCCTCGTCCTCGAGCCGGCGGTTGTCGTAGCCCAGCAGCCGGTACCGGGAGACGGTCGCCGGGTTGAGCTCGACCTGGACCTTGAGGTCCTGCGCGACGACGGACATCGTCGAGTCGAACTCGTCGACGAGGACCTTGCGCGCCTCGTCGAGCGTGTCGATGTAGGCGTAGTTGCCGTTCCCGTGGTCGGCGATGGCCTCCATGGTGCTGTCCTTGAGGTTGCCCATCCCGAAGCCGAGCACGGAGATGTAGACGCCCGACCGGGCGTGCTCCTCGATGAGGTCGGTCAGCTCCTCGGGGGTCGACGGGCCGACGTTGAAGTCGCCGTCGGTCGCCAGGATCACGCGGTTGTTGCCGCCCTCGACGAAGTTCTTCGACGCCAGCTCGTACGCCGTCTGCAGCCCGGCCGCGCCCCCCGTCGACCCGCCGGCCTGCAGGTGGCGCAGGATGCTGACGAGCTCCTCGCGCCGGTCGCCCCGCACGGAGTCCGCGAGCACCTGCTCGCTGCCCGCGTAGGTCACGATCGAGACCGTGTCGTCCTCGTCGAGCTGGTCCACGAGCAGCTCGAACGAGTCGGCCAGGAGCGGCAGCTTGTTCGGCTCGTCCATCGAGCCGGAGACGTCGAGCAGGAACACGATGTTGTCGCCGCGGCTGGTCGCCTTCTCGGCGGTCGCCTGCACGCCGATCATCGCGAGCCGGTGACCGGGCGCCCACGGTGCGTCCGCGACCTGCGTCGTCACCGTGAACGGGTCCGCCGCACCGGGCGCCGGTGCCGGGTAGTCGTAGTCGAAGTAGTTGACGAGCTCCTCGATCCGGACGCCCTGCGGCGCGACACCCTGCCGCAGCTGACGGCGCAGGTTGCTGTACGACGCGGTGTCGACGTCCGACGCGAACGTCGACAGCGGGCTCGTCGCCACGTCCTGGAACGGCTGCTCCGGGGAATCGTCGTAGTCCTCGTCGCCGTTCGTCGGGACGTCGCGCCACCCCTCGGAGGCGTACGAGTCGTCGGAGGCCCTCTCCTGCCCGAAGGCGACGTCGCTCGCGCCGTCCGCGCCGCCCGCGCTGCAGGCGCCCAGCGCACCGACGACGGCGACCGCCGCGACGGCAGCGACCACGCATGACCGGACGATCGTGAATGACGAACGACGCATCTTTGCCTCCATTGTTCGAGGATTGAAGCGTCGCGGTCCGAGAGCTCCCGGACCAGCACGGGACGGTCACGCAACCGTCCCGGTCGAGTCACGAGCAGATCGCATTTCGGTATCGGGCTCCTCGACATGGCGGGGCGCGTGACCTGCGACGTTCGGGTCGCCCGAGCCGGGACGGTCGGCTGGGAGCAGCGATCCGCGGCGTCGGTCGGCGGGCGAAAAGAATCCCCGTCAGCACGGCCGAGGTTCAGGAATGGGACGCACCGCAATTCCAGGGACAGACGGCGGCGCGCGCGTTCTCGACAGCGGCGGGCCAGAGGCACGACGGGCGGACCGGTCGCCCTCGATACGGCGTGCGACGGCCCGCGGTGCGGCACCATCGACGGCGTGACCGGACCCAGCGAACCGCCCCGCGCACCCTCCGACCTCGGCGTCGACCTCGCCGCAGCGACGCAGCTCGTCGTGGAGCCGGGGGGCGCGTTCGACACGTATCCGTACGTCGAGCAGCCCGACCTGCTGGTCGAGACCGACCCCGAGGTGGTCCGGCAGGTGGTGCGCGAGCTCGCCACCGCCGACCTCACACCAGGCGTCGTCCTCCCTGTGCTCCCCGGACTCACGCTGACCTTCCGCGACAGCGAAGGCGACCACCTCGGCTCGGTCGACGTGCTGGGTGCGCGGTGGCTCCGCAGCTGGTGGTCGAGCGACGCGCTGCTGCCCGAACCCCTCAGCCTGCTGCGGGACGACAACGACCTGCACCAGTACCTGCGGGCGGGGCATGCGGGCGTCGACGCCGTCGCGCCGACGCATGCCGCCGCCCTGGACGGTGACGGCGTCGAGCACGCCATAGCGCCTGACGACGGCACTCTGTGCGGGCTGCCCGGCACCGACGTCGTCGTGCACCGGCACCTCTTCGCGTACCTGGGACAGGACTGCCCGGACTGCTACCGGCTCGCGTGGGAGCAGAACAACCCACCGACGTGGCCGCACGTGCTTGAGCATGCACAGGCGCTCAGCTCGATGTGGACCGCAGGTGGGGCGCGACACCGCCCGCCGGCGACCTGCTGCGGAACGCGGAGACCTGGGTGCGGTTCCACAGCCTGCCGCGATCGAAGCGGTACGCCGAGACGCCGGAGGAGTACGACGAGCTCCTCCGGCGGCACCACACCGTCCTGCACGAGCTGGCGGCGACGACAGGCAGCGACGAGGTCCTGGTGCTGACGCTCGCGTGGTCGTGCAGCACCCTCCCCGTGCCGCGGTCCGCACCGCTGCAGACGGCAGTGCCGGGCTCGACGTACTGGGCGAGCTTCCGGGACCCGGACGATCCCGAGAGCTGGAGCCATACGTTCGTCGACCGGCTGCCGCTCACGCCCGAGGCGCTCGACCCGCTGCTCCGCCTGGTCGCCGACGACGGCGCGGCCGGCGTCATCATCTGCGACGACGACCTGACCTGGTTCTTCCACCCGTACGACGGCGGGGCCGACGTCATCCCGGCGACGACAACCATGCGAGACGAGCTGCGGGCCCGTCACCGCGCGTGGCTGTCCGCCACCGAGAGCGGCCTCTGACCGGCTGACCTCGACGTCACCACTCGCACCCCGCCGGTCCGCACGGGTGGACGGCTCGAGGCCGACCGCGCGCTGTGCGCCCCGGTACTGTTCGGGCGTGATCCGCCTCGACGACTGGGGCCTCTGGTGGATGAGGACAATAACTGGGACCTGCAGCGATTCCGTCCGACACCGGAAGAACCTTCCTGGTCCACTTCACTCGCGAATACGGCGACGCGGACGCTCGCACCAACCTCACCTCGATCCTTCAATCAAGGAAGCTCGAACGGAGGTCAGCGGTCCTTGAGCGCTGCGAGTGTCCTGGGCTGCCACGCCGCGATGAGCGCGACGAAGACGAGGGCGAACGCGATGGCGCTGAGGCCTCCGCGCTCAGCGAGGGGAACGGCCGCGGTCACGGGGATGCGGCACAAGGCCACCGCCGCCGTGGCCGCGATCGACGTGCCCCACAGGCCGCCCAGGACGACGAGTGTGGCTCCCTCGGTCAACCGGACCAGGACGCCGCCGCTGTACGGGACGCCGACCGAGGCGTAGAGCGCGGCCCGGCCCCGGCGCGTCCAGGCGACGACCACCCACAGCAGCCCGACGACGGCGCCTGCTGCCGGTGGAGCCCACCGAGTCGTGCGGCTGGCGAACGCTGCCGCCGGGTCCTGCGCGGCTGCGCCGGCGGGCAGGCGGTCCGCGACGGTGATGGCGCTGCCTGCGGTCGTGCCGAGCGCGGCTGGGATGGCGGCGCGCAGGTCGTCGCGGTAAGGAGCCTCGATGCGCACGAAGCACACGTCGGCCTGGCCTGTCGGGGGGCGCAGCGCTAGGACGCCGGTCGACGCGCCTTCGGCGAGCAGCGCGAGGTCGGCGACGCCGGCGACGGTGAGGACGCGGGCTGGTGTGCCTGGCGCAGCGCCCGACGGGTCGAGCTGGAGGTAGGCGCCGGTCGACCACTGCCAGCGGTCGGCGATCGTGCGGGACACCAGGACGTCGGTGGCGCGAAGGTCGGGGGCGTCGAGCAGGTCCAGGACGCCTGCGGTGGCCAGGACGAGGGTCTGGCGGCTCTCGGGACGTCCGACGAGCCTGGCTGCGGCCGGCTGCACGGTGACGGCCGCCGCTACCCGCACCCCTGCAAGGTTCGCCAGCGCGACGCATGCGTGCGAGTCGAGCTTCGCGCCGTCTTGCCCTTGGGCGACGAGAAGGTCTCCGCCTGCGGCGAGGTAGGCGTCCTCCGCGCGCAGGATGCGCGAGACGGTGAGCGCGTCGGTGAGCAGTGCGGCCGCGATCACGAGTGCTGCGATGGCGAGGACGGCCGGTGCGAGGAGCGTGGCGGCGCGGACGTTGATCAGGCCCTCGAGGACAGAGGCGCGCACCTTCCAGGCGTCGCCCTGGCGGGCTGGTGTCGTGTGCGGCCGGTCGGTGTGCCCGTGGGTCGCGCTGGCCAGCGGACGGGTCGTCGCGCTCATCCTTGGACCACCGCGCCGTCCTCGATGCGGGCGACGCGTTCGCACCGGGCGGCGACGGCGGGGTCGTGTGTGACGATGACGACCGCTGCCCCCACGGCGGTGGTGAACAGGGCGTCGAGGACCACGTCGGAGGTGGCCCGGTCCAGCTGGCCCGTGGGTTCGTCGGCCAGGACGAACGGGCGTCGGCTCGCCAGTGCCCGCGCGATGACGACCCGCTGCACCTCACCGCCGGACAGCACGCGCGCCTGGTCGTTGGTCCGGTCGCCGAGTCCGACCGCTGCGAGATGGGCGATGGCGTCTCGGCGGGCGTCGGCGTGGCTCAGACCGCGGGTCAGGCCGGCGACGGCCACGTTGTCCAGGGCGGTGCGCTCCGGCAGGACGTTGACCGTCTGCAGCACCCATGCTGAGACGTCGCGAAGGCGGCCAGGGCGTTCGTCGGTGTCGACGTGCACCGTTCCGGCGGTCGGACGAACGAGCCCGCCGAGCACGGACAGAAGCGTCGACTTGCCTGATCCTGAGGGGCCGAGGATGGCGACCTTCTCGCCCTTGTCGATGCTCAGGGACGCGCCGGCCAGCACGTCACGGGTCGTGCCTGGGTACCGGACGACGACGTCGTCGGCTACGAGCCGCACGCGACGTCCAGCGACACGCGACCCGGGTTGCTCAGGACGCTGCTCAGGGGGAAGTCGGCCGGCAGGTCGAGCGCACCGACCCCGCCGCCGACTGGTGTGACGGTGACTGGGGTGGCCTGGGGATCCTCGTAGACGCACAGCGTGCCGTTGGCTCCTTGCACGAGCGCCGAGGCTGGCACGGTCGCGACCGGCTGCGCGACGGTGGCGGTCACCTGCGCGGTGCCCTGGCTGGCGGGTGCCAGGGCCGCCCGCAGCGCTGCGACGTCTGCCGGTGCGGAGATGGACCCGGAGCCCGGGACGTAGCCGACCTTCGCCTCACCGACGATGAGCTGGGCCTGTGCTCCGAAGTCCCCGAGCGTGGCGATGCCTCCTTGCGGCTCGCTGACCGCGACGGCGCCGGGCCGGGCCGGGCCGCGCAGCACGGGCGTCCCGGGTCCGAGCGGTCCTCCCTCGGTGACCAGGGACTCGGCGACGGTGAGGGGTTCGGGACCGACCCACACGACCGTGGCGGGGTCGAACGTCGCCACGTCCTTGCCCAAGCCGGCGTCCTGGTTGAACCGGACGACGGCGCGGCGCAGCCCTGCCCCGAACGTCTCGCTCGGGCGCCCGGTGTCGTACCCGAGTGCGGACAGGTACTGCTGGAGGCGCGTGACGTCCGGGCCCTTGTCTCCAGGCGCGAGTGCTCGCCACGGCGGTGTCGTGGACACGAACGCCCGCACGGGCTTGTCGTTGACCCGGAGGACCACCACGCCGTTGTCCAGGACGGCACCGGGCTGGGGCGCCGCTGTGACGGTCCCGGTGGCTGCGGTGCTCGCCTCCCGGCCGGGCAGGTCACCGACCGTGACGCTCACGGTGGTCTGCGCTCGAACGTCCTGATGCGTCACCGGCACCAGGAGCGGGCGCACCGGGGCGGCAGCGTGCGTCGGGTTGTCCGCCCGGGCGACGGCCCACCATCCGGCGAGCAGGAGCACCGGAACGACCAGAAGGACCGCCAGGACGACCCACGGCGCGGCAGAGCCGGTGTCGTCGAGCGGGCGATGCTGCATCCAGTTCACCTCTTCGGTGAGGGCGGACAAATGGGGATGTCCGCTCCGTGTCGGGGGCCGGACGAGATGAGTCCCAGGACCTCTGGTACCTGAGGTCAGAAAGTGCCACCTTGCCCGGATCACCCATGCTAGCGTCCCACACGTCGTGGCCCGATGATCTGCATTGCTTATTTGCACGCCAACTCGTGGGAAATGAGGAGGGCATATGAAGCACCGCCGATTCTCGGCGCTGGCCGCTGCGGCGCTCGTCCTCGGTCTGGGAATTGCGACGGCACCGTCGGCGAGCGCGGCCCTGTACCCGTGCGCGTCCATCCAGGGCATCGGGGACAACTGGGCGTACATCAAGGACTCGAACGGTACGTGCGGCACGGTCGGTGCTCGGCACCAGTACACGCCCACGCCCGGCAGGATCGCGTGGACCGGTTGGGCGTACGACGGCGTCTACGCCCGCTCGGTTCAGGTCGCGCATCAAGCCTGACTACTACCACTCCGAGGGCTAGGTTGACCGCTCGTCGGACCATGTCGGCATTGGTCGCAGTGGGCGTCGCGGCTTCGGTCGCGGCCTGCGGCTCGTCCGCTGACACCTCCGCCGCCGCGACCTCTCCTGTGGAGGCCGCGGCGGCGCAGGCGCGGGAGTCAGGTGCCGCGCAAGACCAGCTCGACATCCTCGAGTCCGGTGAGGTGACCTTCGAGCAGTACGAGCTCGCGATGAACCGCGCGTACGAGTGCATGCGGGAGGCCGGCGTCACGGTGGACGTGAAGGGTGTGAAGAAGTACCACGGTGTCACCGTCATCGACGCCACCACGCAAGGGGACGACGAAGCCACTGCGGTTGCCGACGACTGCTACTTGCGGCACGCCCGATTCGTCGACGCGTATTGGCAAGTGTCGTCGCCCGACGCGGTCGCATATGCGGACCGTCGCGCCGCTGCGCTGAAGCCCTTGCTTCAGGATTGTCTGACCGCGCGCGGAATTGACTGGCCCAGTGACGCGTCTTTTGACGACCTGGCAAATTTGGCGTTCGACCCGGCAGCAATGACGGGTAACTCGAACTGCCTCGACGAGATCGGGTATTCAGAGTGGGACGGCTGACGAGGTGGACGTCGATCGCTGCCACGTGCGTGGTGCTCGCGGCGACGGCAGGCTGCGGCTCCGGGGGTGAGCTGACGCTCGAGGACGCCGATGCGACGGCGTTCGCCGGGTTCAGTGGGCCGGGCCTTGAAGGTCGATGCCCGACGCATCCGGACACGCCGAGCGTGGTGCTTTCCGCGTGTGGTCCGGCGCCCGACTCCGCGACGACCACCACTGACCTGGCGCCGGGGCACTACGCCGTGCTTGTCGCGTGCGAGAGTCCAGTCACGTACACGCTCGAGGCGTCCGAGCCTGCCGATGCGTTCGAGCCGGTCGAGGTGAGGTGCTCAGGCGGGACCGATCCGGAGGTCAGTCGCCGCTTCACGGTGCCGGACTCGGGTGTGAGTACCACGACGAGCGAGTCGACCGGTGACGGCTGGTACTTCACTGCCCTGCTGCGCGTCTCCGAGGTGGACTAGATGTGAGCCGCCCCGGGTTCAGTGAGACGGCGGCCACCAAGCTGATCGCGCGCAAGCGGCCGCACCTGGTGCCGATTCCCGACTCGGTCGTCACCCAGCAACTCGGGATCGTCAAGGGTCGCTACTGGCTCCCGCTGCACGCATGGCTCACAGCGGACGACAACGCGAACCACCGCCACGTGGTGGAGCTCCGCGATGCGGCCGGGCTGGGGCCCGAGATCTCGGCGTTGCGGGTCTTCGACGTCCTCGCCTGGCTCGTCGGCAAGGGAGCTGGCTACGTCGACATGGCGGACGCGTCCCCGGCGGTGCCGTAGCCTCGACCTGGCGCGATAGGGGCGTCACAACTGGGACGAACTACATCAAGGTTGTCCCGAGGGTTCTCCCGGTTACACCCCCATCCACCGGGCCTCTAGCTCAACTGGCAGAGCAGCGGACTTTTAATCCGCGGGTTGTGGGTTCGATCCCCACGGGGCCCACCCGCGACCGGCACCGTCACCGGCCAGGCCGGCCGCCGCCCCGGGCCGAGGAGGTGCCGGCGCTCCGACGCCACCGACCGGGATTGCCCGAGACGGCGTCGCTCCGCCACCATCGCGGCATGGACGAGAGCCTCACCACCCCGGTCCCGCGCCAGCGCGCGCGAGTCGTGCTCCTGGTCGTCATGACGGTGGTCGGTGCCGTGCTGGTCACGGTGGGGGCCGCGATCATCCAGCGGGGGCCCTTCAGCGTGGGCTGGTTCGCGTACGCGCCCGTCACGGCGCCGACGGTCTCGTACCCGAGCACGCCGTGGCGCTGGGCGCCGTACCTGCTCGGCGCCGGCGGGATGCTGGTCGGAGGGGCCGTCGGGTACGTGCTGGCACGCCGGGCGGTCGCGGCGCGCTGACGGCGTGACCGGCGACCTGGACGGCGCCCGTCCGGCGATCGTCAACCGGACGCCGCGTCGAAGTGCAGCTCGCTCGTCACGCGGTACCGGTCCCCGCGGTAGACGGACCGCACGAACTCGACGATCCGACCGCCGACGTCCCGCGTGGTGCGTTCGACCATGAGGGCGGGGAAGTGCTCGGGCACCCCCAGCAGCCCGGCCTCCGACTCGTCGGTGACGGTCGCCTCGAGCGTCTGCACGGCGCTGCGCACGTCGACGCCGAACCGCTCGCGCAGCAGCCGGTAGAACGACCCGACCACCATGTCGTCGGGTTCGAGGCCCACGACCAGCTCGTACGGCAGGTGCAGCCGTTCGATGGCCATCGGCTCGCCGTCGACGACCCGCAGCCGCACGACGCGCAGGACCGCTGCGGCGGGTGCGAGCTGCAGCCGCCGGGCGAGCTGCGGCCCGGCGACGACGGTGCCGAAGTCGAGGACCTGGCTGCTCCACTCCCCCTCGGCGGGCGGCGCGTAGAACGACCCGGACGGTGTGGCCGCGAGCGCCTGGGTCACGCGGTGCGGCCCGGTGAACGTGCCGCGGCCGTGCTCCCGCACGAGGACGCCCGAGCGGACGAGGTCGTCGACGGCGGCGCGCAGCGTGGGCCGGGAGACGCCGAGCTCGGCGGCCAGGTCGCGTTCGGACGGGATGGCCTCGCCCGGGCCGCGGCCGGCGACGAGGTCGAGCAGGTAGTCGCGCACGGCGTCGCGCTTGAGTCCGTGCCCGAGGTTCAGTGTCACGACGCGTGACTTTACCACTCGACCGAACTAATCCCGCGCAAACACCGGCCTTGACACGGCAACTGGTCAAGTCCAGGCTCTCCCCCAGGCCATCACGGCTTACCAATAGCTGACCACTGGGAGGGTCACGATGAAGTCCCGCCTGCTCGCCGCCCCCGCGGCCCTCGTGCTCGCCGGCACCCTCGCCGCGTGCGGCACGTCCAGCCCGACGTCCTCGCAGGACGGCTCCCCCGAGCCCGCCGAGCTGACGGTCTGGTTCATGAAGGACAGCTTCACCGACGAGATCGTCCAGCAGTTCGTCACCGACTTCGAGGCCGCGCACGAGGGCACCACGCTCGACGTCCAGATCCAGGAGTGGGACGGCATCGGGCAGAAGGTCACCAGCGCGCTGGCCAGCAACGACGCCCCCGACGTCATCGAGGTCGGGAACACGCAGGTCGCCGAGTACGCCGCGAGCGGCGGCGTCGTCGACCTCTCCGACAAGGTCGACGACCTGCAGGGCTCCGACTGGCTCCCCGGCCTGGCCGAGCCCGGCAACATCGACGGCGCCCAGTACGGCATCCCCTGGTACGCGGCCAGCCGGGTCGTCATCTACAACAAGGACCTGTTCGCGGCCGCGGGCATCACGACGCCGCCGACCACCCGGGCGGAGTGGATCGCCGACACCACGGTGCTCAACAGCAACGGCCACCAGGGCATCTACCTGCCCGGCCAGAACTGGTACACGCTCGCCGGGTTCATCTGGGACGAGGGCGGCGACCTCGCCGTTCAGGACGGCGACGAGTGGACGGGCACCCTGGACACGCCCGAGGCGCTCGCCGGCATGAAGTTCTACGAGACGCTCCAGGCGCTCGGCGAGGGCCCGAAGGACTCCGACGAGTCCAACCCGCCCCAGGCCGACGTGTTCGCGAAGGGGAACGTCGCGCAGATCATCTCCGCCCCCGGCGGGGCCGGCGCGATCGTCAAGGCGAACCCCGACCTCGACGGCAAGCTCGGCTTCTTCCCGATCCCCGGCCCGACCGCCGACAAGCCCGGCGCGGTGTTCACCGGCGGGTCGGACCTCATCATCCCCGTCGCGTCCCAGCACCAGGAGCTCGCCTACGAGGTCGTCAAGGCGCTCGCGGGCGAGGACTTCCAGACGGCGATGGCGAAGGCGATGTCGTACGTCCCGAACAGGACGTCGTTCGCCGGGGCGCTGGCCGGCAGCGAAGGCGCGGCGGCGATGGCGATCGGCGCGGCGAACGGGCACGCGACCCCGAACACCCCCGCGTGGGCGGCGGTCGAGGCCAAGAACGTCATCAAGGAGTACATGACCGAGGCGCTGACCGGCGGTGACGCCGCGGGTGCGGCCGCACGGGCCTCGGACACCATCACCCAGATCCTCGGCACCGACTCCTGACCGCCTCCGGCCGGGTGCTGCGCGACGGGGTTCCCGCAGCACCCGGTCCGGGGCCACCGACATCGAGCCCACCCGAGAGGAACCACGTGCTCTCCGACGCTCTCGCCCCGCCGACCGCGGGCGCCACCGACCCGCCCGACGACGTCGTCGACCCGCCCGCACGGGCCCGCCGCACCCCCCGGCGCCACCGTCCGCTGTGGCCGTACCTGCTGGTGCTCCCCACCGTCGTCGGCACCGCGCTGCTGCTCGTGTACCCGCTGGTGCGCAGCCTCGTCATCTCGCTGCAGCACTTCCGGCTGGCCGAGCTCGTGCAGGGCGGTGCCACGTGGGTGGGCCTCGCGAACTACCGCGAGGTGCTCACGAGCCCGGAGCTGTGGGCGGTGCTGCGCCGGACGCTGCTGTGGACCGTCGTGAACGTCGTGCTGATCATGGTCCTGTCCACGCTCGTCGCCCTGCTGCTCGTGCGGCTCGGCAGCCGGATGCGGCTCGCGGTCATGAGCGGCCTGGTCCTCGTCTGGGCCGTGCCCGTGCTGGCCGCGACGACGGTGTTCCAGTGGATGTTCCAGTCGCGGCTCGGCGTCGTGAACTGGTTCCTCACGAGCCTCGGGCTCGAGCAGTTCGACGGGTACACGTGGTTCGCCGACGGGACCGCGACGTTCGTCATCCTCGTGGTGCTCGTCGTCTGGCAGTCGGTCCCGTTCGGCGCCCTCACGCTGTACGCGGGCCTGACGACCATCCCCGGCGAGCTGTTCGAGTCCGCGCGCATCGACGGCGCCAACGCGCCGCAGGTCTTCCGCGTCGTGACGTTCCCGCTGCTGCGGCCGTTGTTCGGCCTGATCACGTCGCTCGAGGTCATCTGGGTGTTCAAGTGCTTCGCGCAGATCTGGGCGGTCAGCCAAGGCGGCCCGGAGGGCGCGACGACGACGCTGCCCGTCTTCGCGTTCCAGGTGGCGCAGTCCCTGCACAAGTACGACGTCGGCGCGGTCATCTCGACGCTGACGGTGCTGCTCCTGCTCGTCGTGCTCGTCCCGCACCTGCGCCACCTGTACCGGACCGAGGGGGCGACGTCGTGAGGGCGCGCACGCTGCGGCAGGTCCCCCTGAACCTGGCCGCCGCCGTCGTCCTGCTGGCGTCGGTGTTCCCCGTCTACTGGATGGTCTCGACGGCGTTCAAGCCGACGCCCGACATCCAGGCCGACACCCCGCAGCTCCTCCCGTTGCACCCGACGTTCCAGCACTTCCGCGACGCGGTCGCGGTCGACGGGTTCTGGCTGTTCTGGCGCAACAGCGCGCTCGTGTCGGTCGGCGCGGTGCTCCTGGCGCTCGTCGTCGGGCTGATGGCGGCGTTCGCCGTGGCGCGCCTGGAGTGGCGGGGCCGGAAGGGGTTCGTGCTCCTGGTGTTCGTCGCCCAGATGGCGCCGTGGGAGGCCCTGCTCATCCCGATGTTCATCATCGCCCGCGACACCGGCACGCTCGACACCCTGTCGCTGCTCACCGCGATCTACTTCGTCAGCACGCTGCCGTTCACGATCGTCACGCTCCGCGGGTTCCTCGCGTCCGTGCCGGTCGAGCTCGAGGAGGCCGCGCAGCTCGACGGCGCGAGCCGGCTCCAGGCGTTCCGGCGGGTCGTCCTGCCGCTGCTCGCGCCGGGCCTGATGTCGACGTCGCTGTTCGGCTTCATCACCGCGTGGAACGAGTTCGCGTTCGCGAACGCGCTGATCATCAAGAACCAGGACAACCGCACGCTGCCCGTCTGGCTGTCGTCGTTCGGCAACGTGTTCGGCACCGACTGGGGCGCCACGATGGCCGCCTCCACGCTGTTCATGCTGCCCGTCCTGGCCGTCTTCCTCGTCCTGCAGCGCCGCGTGACCACCGGCATCGTCGCCGGTGCCGTCAAGGGCTGACCCCTCGCACCCTCCGGAAGGATCTCCCTTGACGGACCGACAGCTCCCGCTCGTGCCGCGCCCGGCGCACGTGACGGCCACCGGCGGCACGGTCGCGGTCGACCCGCCCCGGGTCCGGACCGCGCACGACCCGACGATGCACCCGGAGGGCTACCGCCTCGACGTCACGCCCGACGGCGTGACGCTGACCAGCGGCGGACCCGCCGGCACGCAGTACGGCCGGGCCGTGCTGCACGCGCTCGGTCGGGTGCCGCTCGGCACGATCGAGGACGCACCCCGGTTCGCCTGGCGCGGCGTCATGCTGGACGCGGCGCGCCACTTCATGCCGACCGAGTTCGTGCTGCGGCTCATCGACCTGCTCGCCGCGCACCGGCTCAACGTGCTGCAGCTCCACCTCACCGACGACCAGGGCTGGCGGCTGCCCGTCGAGCGGCACCCGCGGCTCACCGAGGTGAGCGGGGAGCACTACACGCGCGACGACATCCAGCGGATCGTCGCGCACGCCGCCGCCCGGCACGTCACCGTGGTGCCCGAGATCAACGTCCCCGGGCACGTCCAGGCGGCGCTCGCGGCGTACCCGTCGCTCGGCAACGACCCCGGCACGCGGGTCGAGGTGTGGCGCGAGTGGGGCATCAGCCGGCACACCCTCAACCTCGAGGAGGGCACGGTCGCGTTCTTCCGCGACGTGCTCGACGAGGTCATGGACCTGTTCCCCGGGCCGTACGTGCACCTCGGCGGCGACGAGTGCCTGCCCGACGAGTGGGCGGCCAGCCCGCGAGCGCGGCAGCGCATGGACGAGCTCGGCCTCGCCGGCCCCGGCGACGCGTGCGCGTGGTTCACCGGCCGCCTGGCATCGCACGTCGAGACGCGTGGACGGCGGGCCGTGTTCTGGTACGAGAAGCCCGGCGGCCCGCCCGGCGCCGTCGCGATGCCGTGGCTCGACGAGGACAGCGGGCTGGTCGCCGCGCAGGCCGGCCACGACGTCGTGCTCGCGCCGCACACGCGCACCTACCTCGACTACCCGACCCAGCCGCAGGACGGGCCGTTCGGACCGGACCGCGTGCTGCCGCTCGCGCACGCCTACGCGTTCGACCCTCCCGCGCTCCCCGGCGTCCTCGGCGTGCAGGCACAGCTGTGGACCGAGCACCTCGCCACGCCCGCCGACGTCGAGCGCGCGGCGTTCCCCCGGCTGTGCGCGTTCGCCGAGGTCGCCTGGGGCACCACCGGCGCGTACGACGACTTCCTCGCCAGGCTCCCGACGCACCTGGCCCGCCTGGGCCTGGGCACCCGATGAAAGGAGATCGCAGATGAAGATCCGACAGCTGGCCCTGTGGGCCGGCGCGGCGGTGACCGCCCTGGTCGCCGTGGGCATCGCCGCCCCCGCGCAGGCCGCACCGTCGATCAGCCTGCAGTACCGCACGAGCGCACCCGGTGCGACGGTCGACCAGGTCGAGCCGTGGTTCGTGCTGCGCAACGGCGGCTCGTCCGCGGTGCCGCTGCGCGACGTGACGATCCGCTACTACTTCGGCGCGGACGCGCCGTCGCAGCAGTACCGGTTCGCCTGCTCGTGGGCCGTCGTCTCGTGCTCGACGGTCACGGGCACGTTCGGCACGATCCCGAACGGGTCGGCGGGGGCCGACCGCTACCTGGAGGTCGGGTTCACCTCCGGCACCCTGGCGGTGGGCGGCAGCACCGGTGACCTGCAGCTGCGCTACTACCGGTCCGACTGGCAGCGCATCACGCAGAGCGACGACTACTCGTACGCGCCCGGCACGTCGTACGCGCCGTCGTCGAGGATCGCGGTGTTCGTCGGCGGCACGCTCGTCTCCGGGACACCGCCCACCGGCGGCACCCCGACGAGCCCGCCGACCACGCCCCCGCCCACCACGCCCCCGAGCAACGGGCAGGTCGTGTTCGACGACTTCAGTTACGCGAACGCGGACGACGCCGCCATCGCCGCCCACCACTGGACCATCCGCACCAACGCGGGCGGCCCCGGCATCCCCGGCGCGTCCTGGCCCAAGGAGAACGTGTCGTTCCCGAGCGTCGGCGGCTCGAACAAGGCCTTGCAGCTCACGTCGTCCACCGACGGCACCGGCGCCGGCACCCGGCAGTCGGAGGTGCTGCACCAGCGCAAGTTCCTCGAGGGCACCTACGCCGCGCGCGTCTACTTCACCGACGCGCCCGACATCGGCCCCGACGGAGACGCGGTCGTCGAGACGTTCTTCACGATCACCCCGCTCGACCACGACATGGACCCCAGCTACTCCGAGCAGGACTTCGAGTACCTGCCCAACGGCGGCTGGGGCGAGCCGAGCAGCATCCTCTACACGACGTCGTGGGAGACGTACCAGGACGAGCCGTGGGTCGCGGTCAACACCCACACCGAGCAGCGGCGCTCCTACGCGGGCTGGCACGACCTCGTGCTGCAGGTCGCGAACGGCCAGATCAGGTACTTCATCGACGGCGAGCTGTTCGCGACGCACGGCGGCGACTACTACCCCGAGACCGTGCAGTCGGTGAACTTCAACCTGTGGTTCATCAGCGGCGGCCAGATCGGCAGCAGCACCCCGCGGACCTACACGCAGAAGGTCGACTGGTTCTTCCACGCGAAGAACGAGGTGCTGAGCCCCTCGCAGGTCACGGCCCGCGTCAACGGCTACCGCACGGCGGGCACGAGCTGGGTCGACACGGTCCCGGCACCCTGACCGACCCCGACGACCGGGCGGCTCGCGCGCGGGGGGACGCGCG
>JAEWCA010000085.1 GCA_023390875.1 Actinomycetes bacterium | reverse complement strand
GTCGCGGACCGGGCGAGGAACCCGGTGCGGCCGTCGACGACCTTGTCGGGGATCCCGCCGACCGGGGTGCCCACCACCACGCGGCCGTGGGCCATCGCCTCGAGCGTCGTCAGGCTGCTGCCCTCGTGCCGTGACGGCTGCACGAACATGCCGGCGGTCGACAGCGCCCGTTGGACCTCCACGTCGGAGCGGTGCTCCCGGATGCTCAGCGGCACGCCGGTCCCGGTCGCCGCGGCGATCCTCAGCCGCTCGGCCCACGGCCCCGAGCCGAAGTGCACCCAGGCGGCGTCGGCCGGCAGGGCGCGCCGGACCTCGGGTCGCCGGAGCGCGTCGAGGAGCAGGTCGTAGCCCTTGTTGCGGACCAGCCGGCCGACGGTGACGATCTCGAACCGCGACGGCGGCGTCGCGCCGTCGGCCTGCCGCCGCAGCGCCGCGGCGTCGACGCAGTTGGGGATGACGACGACGCGCTCGCGCGCGACGCCGAGGTTGCGCACCACCGCGTCGACCAGGGGCGTGTCCGTCGCGATCACGCGGGACGCGTGCCGGGCCTGGCGCGCCTCGGACCGCAGGAACACGCGCCGCGGGTAGCGCAGCAGGTCGAACGAGCCGAACTCCTCCATGCCGTGCGGGTTGACCACGGTCGGGACCCGGGACCGGCGCACCGACGGGTGCCGCAGGACCCCGGCCGCGCCGCCGTGCAGGTGCCACACCTCGGCCGGCGCGCGCACGGCCAGCAGCGCGGAGGCCAGCCGCCCGTTCCACTGCCGGTAGGCGGGTCCGAGACCGAGGCCGGCGGTGCGGCGGTCCCACCGCGGCCAGGGCACGTCGACGAGGGTCACGGACGGCGGCAGCGGGCCGTGCACGTGCTCGGCGGGTGCGAACAGGCGCACCTCGACGCCGGCGTCGACGAGCTGACGCACGTGCTGACCGGCGGCACGCTCCATGCCGCCGATCCCGTCGCCGAACGAGATGGACCGGACCCCGACCTTCACGACCGGCCGTGCCGTCATGCGCCACCACCTTCCGGGCGGTGGTCGACGACGCGTCGGCGCCAGGCCAGCGCGGGGACCTCGACCGTCCGCCAGCACAGGACCCCCACGCCGACGCCGAGCGCCACGAGCAGCGGAATCCGCACGGCCGCCGCGAGGCCGTCCACGGACGACGCGACCGCGCGCATCAGGACCAGGTGCGCCAGGTAGATGCTGTAGCTGGCGAGGCCGACGACCTGCACGAGGCGCAGCCCCGCGAGCCGCCCGAGCCCGGTCCGGAGCCGGCCGCTCGTCCTCAGCAGGCCGTAGGCGATGAGCAGCGCGGCCGCGAGGGTCTCCGCCGACGGGCGCGCGACCCGCTGGTAGAGGTCCTGGCGGACCAGCGCGGACGCGAGGAACAGGACGACGGCGAGCAGCACCGCCGCGTCCGACGCGAGGACCCGCCGGACGCGCGGCAGCCGCGCGGGGTCGCTCAGCACGTCCACGACGACCGCCGCGAGGATGCCGAGCCCGATCGAGTCGACCCGCGCGTCGGTCCCGTACAGGATCCGGGTGTTCGACGCACCCTGCGACCACAGCACCGTCCGGACCACCGGCCCGGTCACCACGGCGACGGTGCCGATGACCGTCAGCCACCGGAGGCAGTGCCGCGAGCGCACCGCCAGCACCCAGAGCACCGCGAAGACGATGTAGAACTGCTCCTCGATCGCGAGGCTCCACACCACGGACGAGCCCGGCAGCACACGGCCCGCGCTGCCGTCGGTGTAGAGCCAGTTGTAGAGGAAGAACACCTGGGCGGAGACCGCCCGCCAGTCGATGCTCGACAGCACCGCGAAGACCACGGTCGGGACGAGCACCACCACGACGAACGGCGGCCCGAGCTTGAGGAGCCGGCGCGCGTAGAACGCGGAGGGCAGGAACCCGCCGGTCCGCCGGCGCTCGCGCAGCAGGACCGTGGTGATGACGAACCCGGAGATCGCGAAGAACACGGTCACGCCCGTGGCACCGGGGACCACCTGGGCGAGCCCCGCGTGCGCGAGCACGACGAGGAGCACGGCCACCGCCCGGAGCGCGTCGACGTGCGCGTAGCGCTCGCCGCCGCCCGACGGCGAGAGCGCCGGCTCGCCCGCGCGCCGGACCCCGGCGGGCGCGCTCACGTCACGTCCTGACGGAGGTCGCCCGCGAGCGCGGGCGCACGTCCACGCCGCGCGAACGCGAACCAGCCGATGAGGACGACGGTCCCGAAGAAGACGACCGACCCGCCCAGCGGACCGCGCAGCAGCCCGACCTGCGCCGTCGCGACCAGCACGGCGAGGTGGGGAGCCAGACCCCCCTCCTGCCGGTCGTACGCGATGTCGAGCGTCCGGGAGACGTACCCGAGCGCCCCCATGCCCAGCACCATGCCGACGACGGTGGCGTCCAGGTACAGCTCCGCCCACAACGGCAGGCTGAGGTTGAGGAACGAGTACCCGCGGTCGGCGGCGATGTCGAGGTTCGCCGGCGTCGGCTTCGAGGACCACAGCGACCGCGGGACGAAGAACGCGACCGCCGCCAGGATGTGCTCGCCGTGCGCGTAGCCGAAGTCCCGGACGTGGGCCAGCGCCGTCATGGTGGTCTGGAAGCCGTCGAAGTCGATGCCCGTGAACGTCGACAGGTCGACGCTGCGGGACGTCTGGGTGGCCGACTTCTTGAACCAGGTCGCGAGCGGGTACAGCACCACGGTGCCGAGCACCAGGACGACGGCGGCGACGGCACGGCGGTGCACGTTGCGGAGCGGCACGAGCCCCAGCACGACCGCGCCCGCGGCGCTGAACACCAGGTAGCGCGGCGTCGACCAGGGGTTCGCCAGGATCACGAGGAGCGCGAAGCACACGAGCATCCGCAGCGCCGCCACCGCGGCGCCCGCGGACCGCGAGCGCCGCGCGCGGACCAGGGCGTCCGCCGACGCGTACCCCACGACGGCCACGATCGCGACAGGTAGCCGGTTGAGCAGGAAGAGCCGCACGGTGTCGCCGCTCGCGCCGATCTCGCCGAGCGCCTCACCGACCGCGGCGCCCGCCTCGTCGCGTGTCGTGAACCGGGCCGGCAGGCCTCCGGTCGTCGAGACGACGAAGAACGCGAGCAGGATCGCGCACAGGATCAGGGCGGCCAGGCGACCCCTCGGCGCGCCGGCCGCCGGGGGCCGGTCGGCGTCCTCCGGCCGGCGACGGCCGGACCCGAGCCGGGTACCCGCGAGGTACGACAGGATCGCGCCGAGGAACAGCAGCTGGCCCCACGGGTACAGGTCGTCGAGCCCCGAGTCCGGCCACGGCAGCCTCCCCTGGCCCATCTGCGCGAGCGAGCCGACGCACATCCAGCCCAGCAGGAACGTCCAGAACACCAGCGCGACCGGTCCGCCGTGGGGCTGGGTCACGGTCAGCACGATCTGCCGGACGACGAGGAAGGACGAGATGAGCGCGACGACGATCGCGCTCGTCACCCGGAGCTGGACGAACACCGCCCACAGCACGGTCGTCGAGATCAGCGGGACCAGCACGGCCGCCGCACCGACGGTCCGCCGCTCCGGCGCGGGCCGTGCGGGCCGGGTGCGCTCGACGAGCGCCGTCCCGCCCGTCATCGTCGCGCCTCACCGGCGAGCTGGTGCGCGACCGCGCGCAGCTCGGTCCCCCGCCGGTCCCAGCTGTGCTCCTCGG
>JAEWCA010000064.1 GCA_023390875.1 Actinomycetes bacterium | reverse complement strand
GGACGGCGACGTCGTGCTGGTCGGGCACAGCGGCGGCGGGGCGCTCGTGGGCGAGGTGCTCGACCGCCGGCCCGGGCGGGTGCGGCGGGCCGTGTTCGTCGACAGCGGGCCGCTCAAGGACGGCGCGGCGCTCGAACCGGACCTGCCGGAGGACGTCGAGTCGTTCGACCTGCCGCCGTGGGACGAGCTGGAGGCCGCGGGCGGCAGCCTGGACGGGATCGACGAGGCGGGGCTCGCCCGGTTCCGGGAGCGTGCGCGGCCCCATCCCGCAGGCGCGGCGCGCGAGCCCGTGCACGTGAGCGACCCCCGGCGGTTCGACGTGCCGGTGACCGCGGTGTGCACGAGCCTGCCGTCCGAGGTGCTGCAGACGATGCTCGACGGGGGTCCGCCGTTCCACACCGAGCTCGGCTCGTACGACGTCACGTACGTCGACCTGCCGACGAGCCACTGGCCGATGTTCTCGCGGCCCGCGGACCTCGCCGCGGTGCTGGTGGAGGAGGCTCGCCGGGACTGAGCGCGGTACGGCCGTCGCCGGCCCGGGGCACCGGCAGTCACCGCCCAGGCACGCCGATGCCCCCGTGGTCGGGACCACCGGGGCATCGGGCCGAGCGGGTCAGCAGGTCAGACCGCGGGCGGTGCCTGCGGGGGGTTCTGCTGCACCGGAACCTGCTGGACGGGCGCCGCAGCGGGGGCCTGCGGCGTCTGGGGCGTCTGGGGCGTCTGCGGGGTCTGCGCCACGGCCGGGGCCGGGGCGACGCGCTGGTCGATGACCTCGCGGTGCGACGTGTTGCTGCGCTGGGCGTTCATGATGAGCGCGAGGATCAGCGCCAGCGCACCGGCGCCCATGCAGATGTACCCGATGACCGTGAGGTCGATCGCGTCGATGCTGTCCCGCACACCGAACGCCAGGATCGCGCCGATGACGATCAGGGCGATGCCGCCTCCGATACCCATGCTGGCTCCTTCCGTAGGGCCGAACGAGGGGGTGTCCGACTCTTGACAGGGGGAGTCTGGCGGGAGTAACGGGTCTCCGCATCTCGAGAGGTCAGCCGAGCACCTCCGGGTACCCCTTCGAGGCGCCGTCGAGCACGTGCTCCGCGAGGAACGCCTCGACCGTCCGGTACCAGACGACCGCGTGCTGCGGGGTCAGCACCCAGTGGTTCTCGTCGGGGAAGTAGAGGAAGCGGTGCGGGCTGCGCCCCTCGTCGTCGGCGGGCAGCCCGGACTTGGCGAGCAGCTCGTACCAGAGGCGCAGGCCCTCGCCGATCGGCACGCGGTAGTCCTTGTCGCCGTGCACCACGAGCATCGGCGTGACGATGCGGTCGACGAACCGGTGCGGCGAGTTGTCGAGCGCCATCTGGTCCGTCATCTCGCGACCCCAGTAGTAGGCCGCGTCGGTCGTCGGACCGAACTGGTCGAGGGCCCACAGGCTCGCGTGCGTGACGATCGCCCGGAACCGGTCGGTGTGCCCGGCGACCCAGTTCGCCATGTACCCGCCGAACGAGCCGCCCATCGCCGCCGTGCGGGTCTCGTCGATGTCGTCGCGCGCGACCGTGACGTCGGTGATCGCCATGAGGTCGGTGAACGGCGCCGCCCCCCAGGCACCCCAGCCGGCCTGCACGAAGTCCTGCCCGTACCCGGTGGACAGCGCCGGGTCCGGCAGCAGCACCGCGTACCCGCGCGCGACCAGGTTCCACGGGTTCCACCGCCACGACCACGCGTTCCACGAGCCGAGCGGACCGCCGTGGATCCACAGCAGCAGCGGCGCCGGGTCCTGCGCGCTCGCGCCGTGCGGCAGCGCGAGCCAGGCGCGCACGCGGCGACCGTCCTCGACGGTCGTCTCGACCTCCGTGAGCGCCCCGGGCAGCGGCAGCTCGGCCGCCGGCGACACGAGGGGTGTGGCGGCGACGGGCGCACCGCTGTCGGCGGCCTGCGCGAGGTCGATCCGCACGGGGTGCGACGGTGCCGCGTACGACGTGCGCAGCGCGTAGGCGGTGCGGCCGTCGGGGCTCACCTGCACGTCGGAGAACGCGGCGTCGTCGCTGGTCAGACGGGCGACGGAGCCGGTCGGGACGTCGATGCGGAACACCGGGGCGCGGCCGTCGTCGTCCGCGACCACGAGCACCGACGCGGAGTCGCGGAGCCAGACGGGGCTGTGCGGCCAGCGGTCCCAGCCCTCCCCGAGTCGCGTCGGCTCGCCGCCCGCGAGCGGCACGACCCACAGCTCGACGCGCGGCGCCTGGTGCGGCGTCGAGATCGTCTCGCGGCTGTAGGCGACCCACCGGCCGTCCGGGCTGATCACCGGGCTGCCGAGGTCGGCGCCCTCGTCGTCCACGAGCGTGCGCCGCTCCCCCGTCGCGACGTCGACCGCGACGAGCCTCGAGCGCTGGTCGCCGCGTGCGAGCGGCAGCGTCCAGCCGGTGACGAGCGTGCACCCGTCGGGGCTGATCGCGGCGTGCTGCTCGACGAGCGCGGCGCGGGCGTCGGGCGTCGCGTCGTGCAGCGTGAGCCGCGGGTCCGTGGCACCGGCGAGCGGCGCGACGACGTCGGTGCCGATCTGGGCGGTGAACAGGTGCGGGCTGTCCGGGCCGAGGTCGTGGTCCCAGTACCGCACCGGGTACGAGTCGTGCAGGATCGCCGCGCCCTTCTTGTCCTTGCGCTCCTTGCGGAGCTTCTCGTCGGACTCGGCGTCCGTCGCCGACGGCAGCACGTCCGACTGGACGAGCAGCACGGGCGCGTCCGTCGCCACCTGGACCCCGCCGACGCCCGCCGTCCGGGTCGCCACGACCCGGGCC
>JAEWCA010000046.1 GCA_023390875.1 Actinomycetes bacterium | reverse complement strand
CCGGCGGTCTGGGCAGCATGCGCACCCACAGGACCCGCCCGCGCGACGAGCTCGGCGCACGGTCGAACAGGCTCGGGGCCGACCCGAGGAACACGAACTACGCGGGCGGCAACACGTCCGCGAAGGGCACGGCGACCGACCCGGTCACGGGCGCCGACGTCGAGCTGCTGTGGGTCAAGGGCTCCGGCGGCGACCTCGGCACGCTGACCGAGAAGAACCTCGCGGTGCTCCGGCTCGACCGGCTGCGCGCGCTCGTCGACGTCTACCCGGGCGTCGACCGCGAGGACGAGATGGTCGCCGCGTTCGACTACTGCCTGCACGGTCGCGGCGGTGCGGCACCGAGCATCGACACGGCGATGCACGGGCTCGTGGACGCCGCGCACGTCGACCACCTGCACCCCGACTCCGGCATCGCGCTCGCGACGGCGGCCGACGGCGAGGAGCTCACGCACGAGATCTTCGGCGACTCGGTGGTCTGGGTGCCGTGGCGCCGGCCCGGGTTCCAGCTCGGGCTCGACATCGCCGACATCAAGGAGAAGAACCCGCAGGCCATCGGGTGCATCCTCGGCGGGCACGGCATCACGGCCTGGGGTGCGACCTCCCAGGAGGCCGAGCAGAGGTCGCTCGAGATCATCCGGTCCGCCGAGGCGTTCATCGCCGAGCGCACCGCGGCGCTGGCCGCCGAGGGCGGGCACCCGTTCGGCGCCGTCGTCGCGGCACCCCTTCCGGACGACGAGCGCCGCGCCCGGGCCGCCGCGCTCGCGCCCGTCATCCGCGGGCTGGCCTCGACCGACCGCCCGCAGGTCGGCCACCTCACCGACTCGGACGTCGTGCTGGACTTCCTGTCCCGCGAGCGGCTCTCCGAGCTCGCGGTCCTCGGCACGTCCTGCCCCGACCACTTCCTGCGGACGAAGGTGCGGCCGCTCGTCGTCGACCTCGCGCCCGACGCGCCGCTGGAGGACGTGGTCGCTCGGCTGCGCGCGCTGCACACGGAGTACCGGGCCGAGTACCAGGCGTACTACGACCGCCACGCGACCCCCGACAGCCCCGCGATCCGCGGCGCCGACCCGGCGATCGTGCTGGTCCCGGGCGTCGGGATGTTCTCGTTCGGCAAGGACAAGCAGACCGCCCGCGTCGCGGGCGAGTTCTACGTCAACGCCATCAACGTGATGCGCGGCGCCGAGGCCATCTCGACGTACGCGCCCATCGACGAGGCGGAGAAGTTCCGCATCGAGTACTGGGCGCTCGAGGAGGCCAAGCTCCAGCGGATGCCCGCACCCAAGCCGCTGGCCACGCGGATCGCGCTCGTCACCGGCGCCGGGTCGGGCATCGGCCGGGCCATCGCGGAGCGGCTCGCGGCCGAGGGTGCGTGCGTGGTGGTCGCGGACCGGGTCCTCGGGTCCGCGCAGACCGTCGCCGAGTCGCTCGGCGGGCCGGACGTCGCCGTCGCCGTCGAGGCCGACGTGACGTCCGAGCAGGCCGTCGCCGACCTCGTCGCGGCGGCGTCGCTCGCGTTCGGCGGGGTCGACCTCGTCGTCAACAACGCCGGCCTGTCCGTCTCGAAGCCGCTGCTCGACACGACCGTCGCCGACTGGGACCTGCAGCACGACGTCATGGCCCGCGGCTCGTTCCTCGTCGCCCGCGAGGCGACGAGGGCGATGATCGCGCAGGGCATGGGCGGCGACATCGTCTACATCGCGTCCAAGAACTCGCTGTTCGCCGGCCCGAACAACATCGCGTACTCGGCGACCAAGGCCGACCAGGCCCACCAGGTGCGGCTGCTCGCCGCCGAGCTCGGCGAGCACGGCATCCGCGTCAACGGGGTCAACCCCGACGGCGTCGTCCGCGGTTCCGGGATCTTCGCCGGCGGGTGGGGTGCCCAGCGGGCCGCCGTGTACGGGGTGCCCGAGTCCGAGCTCGGCGCCTACTACGCGCAGCGGACCCTGCTCAAGCGCGAGGTCCTGCCAGAGCACGTCGCCGCCGCCGTCTTCGCGCTCACCGGACCCGACCTCGTGCAGACCACCGGGCTGCACGTGCCCGTCGACTCGGGCGTCGCGGCCGCGTTCCTGCGATGACCGATACGCGGGTGCCCGCGTTCGCGGCCGCCGACCTCGGGGCGTCGAGCGGGCGCGTCATCGTCGGGCGCGTGCTGCCCGGGGACGACGGGCCGCGCATCACGCTGCACGAGGTCAACCGGTTCGCGAACGGGCCGGTCGCGGTGCCCGCGGTGCGTGCCCGGCAGCCCGCGGGCTCGTCCGACCGTGCGAGCGCGGGGAGCTCGTCGGGCTCCGTCGGGGCACCGGACCGCTCGTCGGGCGCGAGCACCCGCGAGCCCACCCTGCACTGGGACGTGCTGCACCTGTACCGCGGCGTGCTCGACGGGCTGCGGGCCGCGACCCGGGAGGTCGGCGCGCTCGACGGTGTCGGCATCGACTCGTGGGCCGTCGACCACGGCCTGCTCGACGCGGACGGCGTGCTGCTCGGCAACCCCGTGCACTACCGCGACCAGCGCACCGCGGGGATCCCCGAGAAGGTGTTCGCGACCGTCCCCGCCGAGGAGCTGTACGCCCGCACGGGCCTGCAGGTGCAGCCGTTCAACACGGTGTTCCAGCTCGTCGCCGCCCAGGGCACCGCGCAGCTCGCGTCCGCCCGACGTGCGCTGCTGATCCCGGACCTGCTCGGCGCGTGGCTCACGGGCGACGAGGTCGCGGAGGTCACCAACGCGTCCACGACCGGGCTGCTCGACGCGACCACCCGCACGTGGGCGACCGACCTCGCCGACCGGCTCGGCATCGACACGGGCCTGCTGCCGCCGCTGCGCGACGCGGGGACGCTGCTCGGTCACGTGCGCGACGAGGTGCGCGCCGACGTCGGGCACCGGGCGCCGCTGCCCGTGTGGACCGTCGGTTCGCACGACACCGCGTCCGCCGTGGTGGCCGTGCCCGCCACCGACGACGACTTCGCGTACATCTCGTGCGGCACGTGGTCGCTCGTCGGGCTCGAGCTCGACCGCCCCGTCCTGACCGAGGACAGCCGCGCCGCCAACTTCACCAACGAGGCCGGCGTCGACGGGACGGTCCGGTACCTGCGCAACGTCATGGGGCTGTGGGTGCTGCAGGAGTCGATCCGCACGTGGAACGACGCCGGCCTGCCCGCCGACCTGCCCGACCTGCTCGCCGCCGCCGCACGCGTTCCCGCGCTCACCACGGTCGTCGACATCGACGCCCCCGAGCTGGTCCCGCCCGGCGACATGCCCGCCCGCATCGCGTCGTTGGCGCAGCGCGCCGGACAGACCCCGCCGCAGACCCAGGCGGAGACGGTCCGCTGCATCCTCGACTCGCTCGCGCTCGCCTACCGACGGGCCGTCCGGCAGGCCGCGGCGCTCGCGGACCGCGACGTGCGGGTCGTGCACCTGGTCGGCGGCGGTGTGCGCAACGAGCTGCTGTGCCGGCTCACCGCCGACGCGACCGGCCTGCCCGTCGTGGCCGGTCCAGCCGATGGATTCACC
>JAEWCA010000035.1 GCA_023390875.1 Actinomycetes bacterium | reverse complement strand
ACGGTCAGTCGACCGTCAGGAGTCGCCGCCCGTGTTGCCGGACGTGCCGGCGGTGACGTCGTGCAGGCGGTACCGCTCGATCGCCTGCGCCGGCGCGTCGGCGGCCACCGCACCGGTGCGCGCGAGCTGCTGCAGCACGCGCACCGCCGTCGAGGGGCCGTCGATCTTGAAGTGGCGCCGGGCCGCCGCACGGGTGTCGGAGAACCCGAACCCGTCCGCGCCGAGCGTCGCGTACGTGCCCGGGATCCAGGCGCGCACCTGGTCGGCCACGAGGTGGTCGTAGTCCGTCGTCGCGACGAACGGGCCCTCCGCACCGGCGAGCTTCTGCGTGAGGTACGCCTCGCGCGGCGCCTCGCCGGGATGCAGGAACGCGTGCTCGTCGGCGGCCAGGCCGTCGCGACGCAACTCGTTCCAGCTCGTCACCGACCACACCGCGGCGCGCACGCCCCAGTCGTCGGCGAGCAGCTTCTGCGCCTCGAGCGCCCACGGCACCGCGACGCCCGACGCGAGGATCTGCGCGCGCGGACCGTCACCCTCGGCGGGCGACAGCAGGTAGATGCCCTTGAGGATGCCGTCGACGTCCACGCCCTCCGGCTCGGCCGGCTGCCGCATGGGCTCGTTGTAGACGGTGATGTAGTAGATGACGTCCTTGTCGCGGCCGTCGCCCTCGCCGTACATGCGCTCGATGCCGTCGCGCACGATGTGCCGGATCTCGTACCCGTACGCGGGGTCGTAGTGCACGACGTGCGACATGGTGCCCGCGAGGAGCGGCGAGTGGCCGTCGGCGTGCTGCAGGCCCTCACCGGTCAGCGTGGTGCGCCCGGCCGTGGCGCCGATGAGGAAGCCGCGGGCCATCTGGTCGCCGGCCGCCCAGAACTGGTCGCCCGTCCGCTGGAACCCGAACATCGAGTAGTAGAAGTAGAACGGGATCAGCGGCTCGCCGTGCGTCGCGTACGACGTGCCGACGGCCTGGAAGGCCGACGCCGACCCCGCCTCGTTGATGCCCGTGTGCATGATCTGACCGGACTCGGACTCCTTGTAGGAGAGCATGAGCTCGCGGTCGACGGCCATGTAGTTCTGGCCGTTCGTGTTGAAGATCTTGGCGCTCGGGAAGATCGAGTCGAGACCGAACGTGCGGGCCTCGTCCGGGATGATCGGGACGAGCCGCTTGCCGAGCTCCTTGTCCTTGACCAGGTCCTTGAACAGCCGGACCAGGGCCATCGTCGAGGCGACCTCCTGGTGCCCCGACCCCTTCGCCAGCCCCTCGTAGACCTTGTCCTCGGGCAGCGTCAGCGCCTTGTGCGTCGAACGACGCTCGGGCACGAAACCGCCGAGCTGGCGACGGCGCTCCAGCATGTACTGGATCGCCTCGTCGTCCGGACCCGGGTTGTAGTACGGCGGCAGGTACGGGTTCTCGTCGATCTGCTCGTCCGTGATCGGGATCCGCAGCGAGTCGCGCAGCGTCTTGAGGTCGTCCGCCTTGAGCTTCTTCATCTGGTGCGTGGCGTTGCGCCCCGCGAAGCCCGAGCCCAGGCCGTAGCCCTTGATGGTGTGCGCCAGGATGACCGTCGGCTGACCCGTGTGCTCGCGCGCCATCTTGTAGGCCGCGTAGATCTTGCGGTAGTCGTGGCCGCCGCGCTTGAGCGCCCAGATCTCGTCGTCGCTCATGTTCTGCACGAGCTGCTTGGTGCGCGGGTCGCGGCCGAAGAAGTGCTCCCGGATGAACGCGCCGTTCTCCGCGCGGTACGTCTGGAAGTCGCCGTCCGGCGTGGTGTTCATGAGGTTGACGAGCGCGCGGTCCTTGTCGGCGTTGAGCAGGACGTCCCACTCGCGGCCCCAGATGACCTTGATGACGTTCCAGCCGGCGCCCCGGCACTGCGCCTCGAGCTCCTGGATGATCTTGCCGTTGCCGCGCACCGGGCCGTCGAGGCGCTGCAGGTTGCAGTTCACGACGAACGTGAGGTTGTCGAGGCCCTGCTGGGCGGCGTGCTGCAGCATGCCGCGCGACTCGGGCTCGTCCATCTCGCCGTCGCCGAGGAACGCCCACACGTCCTGCTGGCTCGTGTCCTTGATCCCGCGGTTGTGCAGGTACTTGTTGGTCCACGCCTGGTAGATCGCGGACGACGGGCCGAGGCCCATCGACACCGTCGGGAACTCCCACAGGTCCGGCGCGAGGCGCGGGTGCGGGTACGACGGCAGGCCGCCGCCCGAGTGCGACAGCTCCTGGCGGAACCCGTCGAGCTGGTGCTCCGTCAGACGGCCCTCGAGGAGGGCGCGGGCGTACACGCCGGGGGAGGCGTGGCCCTGGAAGTAGACCTGGTCACCGCCGCCCGGGTGGTCCTTGCCGCGGAAGAAGTGGTTGAGACCCACCTCGGTGAGCGTCGCGACCGACGCGTACGACGAGATGTGGCCGCCGACCGCGACGCCCGGCCGCTGCGCGCGCGTGACCATGACCGCGGCGTTCCAGCGGATCCAGGAGCGGTAGCGGCGCTCCATGACCTCGTCGCCGGGGAAGTACGGCTCGTCGTGCACCGCGATGGTGTTCACGTACGGGGTGTTGAGCGACACCGGGATCGCGACGTTCCGCTGCCGCGCGTGCCGCAGCATGCTCAGCATCACGTAACGCGCGCGCGGGCCGCCCTTGTCGTCGATCAGCCCGTCGAGCGACTCCAGCCACTCACCCGTCTCGGCGGGGTCGATGTCCGGTACCTGGCTCAGCAGGCCGCCGATGAGCGGTCCCGTCTCGTCGATCGAAGCCACCAGAGCTCCTTGCCTCTCGTCCGCGTGCACGAGGCCGGTCGGCATCGGCGCGCATCTCGGGCCCGCCGCGTCGTGCGCGCTGCTGCGCCGACAGGTGCGGGTAGTCGACCCATTCTCGGACTTGTCCGGCCCGAAAGTCACACTCCGTACCGGACGACGCACGTGACGTCCGTGACATCCGCGTCGTGCAGGTGGGGGCCCACGCCCGTCCGGCGTCTTGCCAGAGCCCGTCGACGTGCGGTGGGCTACGGTGTGCGGACATCAGCAGGTCGCCCGTCGAGGGGCGACCCGGACGAAGGGATCGGTCGGGACGTGTCATCCAGCACGGACGACGCCGCCATGCAGGCGGCAGCTCGTCTGGGATTCACCGCAGGACAGGTGATCCAGGAGTTCGGCTACGACGACGACGTCGACGAGGACCTGCGCTCCGGGATCGAGGCGGCCACCGGCACCGAGCTGGTCGACGAGGACTACGACGACGTCACCGACGGCGCAGTGATCTGGTTCCGTGACGACGACGGCGACCTCACCGACTTCCTGGTGGACGCGATGACGGTCCTCGACGACAACGGCCCCATCTGGGTCCTCACGCCCAAGGCCGGCCGTTCCGGGCACGTGTCGCACAGCGACATCGAGGAGGCGGCGACCACGTCGGGCCTGCACGCGATGAGCACGTTCTCCATCGCGGCCGACTGGTCGGCGACCCGGCTCGGCACCCGCGGACGGGGCAAGTGAGCCTCGCGGTCGGCGACGTCGCACCCGACTTCTCGCTCCCGGACACGCACGGCACGCCCGTCACCCTGAGTGGGCTGCGCGGCGGTCCCGTGGCCGCCGTCTTCGTGCCGTTCGCGTTCTCCGGCACGTGCACCGGCGAGCTGTGCGACCTTCGCGACAACCTCAGCGCGTTCCAGGACGCCGGCGTCCACCTGCTCGTCGTGTCGTGCGACCCGATGTTCTCGCTGCGCGCCTGGGCACAGGCCGAGGGGTACGGCTTCGACCTGCTGTCCGACTTCTGGCCGCACGGCGAGGTGGCGCGCGCGTTCGGCGTGTTCGACGAGGAGCGCGGGCGCGCGAACCGGGGCAGCTTCCTGCTCGATGCCGACGGCGTGGTCCGCTGGACCGTCGTCAACCCCGCCGGCGAGGCGCGGCCCATCGCCGCGTACCGGCAGGCCATCGACGCCCTCGCGGCCTGATCCGGCCGCTCCCGGGGTGGGACCGCGACGGTAGGCTGTGCGCCCGTCGAGCCGAGCGCTCGTCGGGGCCTGTAGCTCAGCTGGTCAGAGCGCCGCGCTTACACCGCGGAGGTCGCCGGTTCGAAACCGGCCGGGCCCACCGACGCCCCGCTGCGGGCGTCAGCCCCAGTCGCACGACAGGTGCACGTCGTCGACAACAGCGGTGACGGGCTCGCTCCACAGCTTGACGAAGGTGTCGGCCTCCGCCCTGGTCGCGAAGTACACGGGTAGACCGTCCGGGTCGTCGTCGCCGACCAGCTCGGCGGGCGCGTCCGCGACGCACATCACGGGCGTCGTGGCGACCGAGTACCCGGCGACTTCGGCGCGGGCGACGATCGGGTCCCATGCATCATGGGGCTGCTCGTGGGTCGTCGTGAGCCAGACCACCACGTAGTTGTCGGCCGCTGACATGGCGTCCACCTCGGTGAGCGCGGTCGGCCACGTGGGAGTCGGGCTCGGGGCCGGTGACGCAGCGCCGGTCGTCTCAGGGGTCGGCGCCGTCGCGGGGGGCGGTGCCGTCGTCGCGCTCGGAGGCGGGCTCGTCGGCGTCGGCGGCGGGGTGGTGCTGGTGCACCCAGCCGTGGCGAGCGCGGCGACCGCGAGGAGCGAGGCCGTGGTGAGGCGGGGGACGCGTGGCACGGACACATCATGGGACATCGCGTGGCGTGCGAGAGACCGTTCGAGCCCGCGGCGCAGGTACCGTCTGCGGGTGCTCACCCGCCACGTCGCCCCGCACGTCGCGGCGCTCACCGTCCATCCCGTGAAGTCGTTCGCGGGCCTGTCGTCGACGACGGTCGACATCGACCGGTCCGGGGTGCGAGGCGACCGGCGGTGGATGGTCGTCGACGCGAAGGACGGCGGCACCCTGACCGCGCGGCGGGACACCGTCATG
>JAEWCA010000572.1 GCA_023390875.1 Actinomycetes bacterium | reverse complement strand
ACGTGCTGCTGCACGACGTGCGCGGACGCGGCGGCCGGGGCGGCGGCCTGGGCGCCGGTGGCACCGGCGACCCCGGCGGCGGGGAGCAGGAGGGCGGTGGTGAGTGCGGCGGTGACGAGACGACGGACGGGCATGGCGGGCTCCTCGAGGGTGGCGGCGCGGCTCGGGTGCCGGCCTGCACGCTCCCATCGACGGCGATCGCGGCCTCATGCGTCCGGTCGCGTCAGGTCATCCGATCGGGCCAACCCCTCCACGCTCGTCCGAGCCGCCGTCTCACCCCCCGGCCGTCACGTTGTCGTAGGCGCGCTGCGCGGCCGACTGCGCGTCGGCGAGCGCCTCGGTGGCCGACTTGTCGCCGAGCAGCGTCGCGGTGACCGCGTTGTTGAGCTCGCTCTCGATGTCCTGGCCCGCGGGCGACGACCCGAACGTCTTCCCGTAGCCGAGCACGTCGTAGTAGGTCGAGATGACCTGGTCGAACCCGGCGTTGCCCGTGGGCACCACGTACTGGTCGCGGATGGCCTTGTCGGCCTCCGGCGAGCCGGTGAACAGGCCCGTGTTCAGGCCGCCGTCCTTCTGGAGCGTCGCGCTGCGGGCGTCGGCGGCGGCCTTCCAGGCGTCGAGCGTCGTGAGCTCGAGCGCCCAGGCGCACGCCGCCGCGGGGTTCTTCGCGCCCTGGGGGATGACGAAGGCCTGGCCGGACGTGACCGAGAACGGCTTGCCGTCCTTGTCCTTGAACGGGACGGCGCCGAGCTGCACCTGGTCGAGGTACGGGGACAGCACGTTCGGGTACCACTGCGCGTCGACCTGGGCGCCGACCTGGTCGGTGACGAACTGGTTGGCGTCCCCGAACGTGTCGAACGCGTCGGTGAAGCTCTTCACCTTCGCGAACCCGCCCTGGGCGTCGGTGATCTTCTTGAGCAGGTCGAGGCCGGCCGTGTTCGCGGGGTCGTCGAGCGTCGGCTTGCCGGCGTCGTCCGTCAGCCTGCCGCCCATCGCGAGGACCCACAGCCCGGCCTGGCCGGTCGCGACCGGGTCGAACCCGAGGGTCGTCGGGACGCCGCCCGACTCCTTGTACATCGCGGTGAGCGCGCCCACCAGCACGTCGGGCTTCGAGGTGTCGATCTGGTCGTCGGTGACGCCCGCGGCGTCCATGACGCGCTTGTTCAGCAGGATCGCGGGCGGCTGGTAGAACTGCGGCACCGCCCACACCTTGCCCTGGTAGCGCACGTCGTCGACGACGAACGGGTACCAGCGGGTGTCGGGGTCGACGTCGTGCGCGGCGAAGCACTCGTCGAGGGGCACGATCAGGCCCTGCGCGGCGTACGTCGTGACGTACCGGCGGTCCATCTGGACGACGTCGGGCACGTCGCCGCCGGCGAGGCGCGTGGTGAACTTCTGGGCGTCGAACGCGGTCTGGTCGAGCTTGACCGTCACGCCGTCGAGCTGGCCGGCCGCATGGTCCATGCGCGCCGTCCCGACGTCGTCGGCGTTGTCGAACGCCCAGCCGTTCATGGTGCCGCTCGGCGTGCCGGAGAAGTCGGCGCCGGCGGTGCCGCCCTGGTCGCCGCCGCCGGAGCTGCACGCCGCCAGCACGAGTGCCATGACGGGGAGCACGGCCACGGTCGCACGTCGCGTCGTTCTCATCAGGCGTCCCTTCGGTGCCGCGTGCGCGGGTCTGCGCGCCGCGGTGCTCGGAGACGGTCGTCGGCGGGGGGCGAGGCAGGCCCGCGTCCGCCGTGTCGCGTCCGAGCGGTCGTCGCGCCGCGCTCTGGACGCCTCCGGTCGCACGGGGTGCCGCGCGCCGGTACCCCAGGGTCGGCGCTCGAGCAGCGGTTCGCATCTCGAGCGTCCCGTGCGCGGCGCCCGCCCTCGCGCCGCGTCAGCCCTTGCGCCCGGTCGTCGCGACGCCCTCGATGAAGTACCGCTGCCCGAACGCGAACAGCACGAGCATCGGCACCGTGACCAGCAGGGACGCGACCATGACGTACTGGTAGTCGCCCTGCCCGCCCGCGGTCGGGCTGTACTTCGTCATCGCGTACGCGATCCCGAGCGGCGCCGTGAACCCGTCGACGCTGCCCGCGTTGAGGTAGATCAGCGCCTGCTGCAGGTTGTTCCAGCTCGCCTGGAACTCGAAGAGCAGCACGATGACGAACGACGGGACGGACAGCGGCATGACGACGCGCCAGAACATCGTCCAGTAGCTCGCGCCGTCGATGCGTGCCGCCTCGAACAGCTCGCGGGGCAGCCCGAGGAAGAACTGGCGCTGCAGGAAGATGTAGAACGCCGAGCCGAACAGGTTCGCGCCGAACAGCGGGATCCACGTGCCGAGGGCCCCGAGCTCCTTCCAGATGAGGTAGATCGGGATCATCGTGACGGCGCCGGGCAGCATCATCGTCGCGAGGACGAGCCCGAACAGCAGGCCGCGTCCGGGGAACCGGAAGTACGCGAACCCGAACGCGACGAGCGAGCTCGACAGGGCGACGGTCACGGCGGCGAGCAGCGCGATCGACACGCTCGTGAACATCCAGCTGAGCAGCGGCAGCTGGTGCCACACCTCGACGTAGTTCTGCCAGTGCACCTCACGCGGCCACAGCGAGTTGTCGAACACCTGCCCGCGGCCCTTGAGGCTCGCCGCGAGCAGCCACGCGAACGGGTACAGGAACAGCAGCGAGAAGCCGATCAGCAGGACCCAGAGGGCGACGCGCCCGACGGGGTGGCGCGGTCCGTGCGGGGTCGTCGCGGCGTCGACGGGCGTCGCGACGACGGCGGTCCCGGGGCGCGGCCCGGCGAGGGGGAGGGTGGCCATCAGCGGTCGCTCTCGTAGTAGACGAGCCGGTTCCCGAACCGCATCTGCACGAACGTGACGGCCATGATGATGACGAACAGCAGCCACGCCATCGCGGCGGCGAACCCGAAGTTGAACTGGCGGAACGCCTGCTGGAACAGGTAGACGGCGTAGAACAGCGACGCCTCGGGCGACGCGTTCGACTGGTCGCGCCAGAACAGCAGGTACGCGGAGTCGAACACCTGGAACGCCGCGATCGTCAGCACGATCACGTTGAAGAACATCGCGGACGAGATCATCGGCAGCGTGATGCTCACGAAGCGGCGCACCGGTCCGGCGCCGTCGAGCGACGCCACCTCGTACAGCTCCCGGGGCACGTTCTTCAGCGCCGCGAGGAAGATCACCATCGTGCCGCTCACGGCCCACAGCTGCATGAGCACGAGGGACGGCTTGATCCACGTCGGGTCGACCAGCCACTGCGGTCCCTCGACGCCGAGCACACGCAGCCCCTGGTTGATCGCGCCGCTGTTGCCGTTGAGGAGCAGGAAGAAGACGGCCGCCGCCGCGACCGCGGGCGTCATGCGCGGCAGGTAGAACATCGTGCGGAACACCCCGGCACCGCGGCCCACGCCGTTGAGCAGGGACGCGAGGAACAGCGCGAACACGATCTCCAGCGGCACCGCGAGCAGCGCGTAGAACAACGTGTTGCCGAGCGCCGTCGCCACGCGCGGGTCCTGCACGAGGCCCGCGTAGTTCGACAGGCCGGCGGGCCGCGCGACGTTCGTCGCGAGGTTGTAGTGGCTGAACGAGATGACGAGGCTGTAGATCATCGCGCCGGCCGTGAAGACGACGAACCCCACGATCCACGGCGAGATGAACAGGTACCCGGCGACGGCCTCGCGACGGTGCGAGCGGCTCCGGGTCCGGGTCGGCGGACGTGCGGCGAGCTGTGCGGCGGCGTCCGCCACGGCCGCCGGCTGCGCACCGATCTGCGTCATCGCGCCTCCGCCCGCGCGGCTCGGGTGCGGCCGCGTTCGCGTTCGGAGGCCCTCTCTCGACCTCGGACGGGCCCGCCCGGGGCTCCGTGGCGGTGAACGTAACCCCGGCCCTGGGCACCCGCAACCGGCGGGCGGTGCGCGTGCCGCGGGCGGTTGCGGTGGTCAGGTCCGGCCGTCGATGACACGCTCGACGGGCTGGAGCATCCGGCACCGCACGACGGACCACGAGGTCCACGCGCCCGCTGGAGGTCGCATGCCCAACGAGGACGGTGTCGTCGACCCCGAGGCGGTCGGCTGATGGCGACCGTGACCCGCGCGATGGCGTGCGCGCCGCAAGCGGTGCTGGACGTGCTGGCCGACGGCTGGACGTACGCGACCTGGGTGGTCGGCACGTCACGGATCCGGGACGTCGACCTCGGGTGGCCCGCGCCCGGCGCCCGCATCGCGCACTCGTTCGGCGTGTGGCCCGCGGTGATCGACGACGTGACGATCTGCCGCGCCTGGGACCCGCGCCGCGGCATCGAGCTGCAGGCTCGCGGCTGGCCCGCGGGGGAGGCCCGGGTGCGGATCGAGGTCGCGCCGGGCGACGGCGGCTGCACGGTGCGGATCGTCGAGGACGCGGTGCGAGGGCCGGGCACGCTGGTGCCGCGCCCGTTGCGGACCACGGTGCTGGTCCCGCGCAACGCCGAGACGCTGGACCGGCTGGCCCGGCTCGCGGAGGGCAGGGCCCGGCGCGTGCGCGAGGACGCCTGACGGACGCGTCCCGCCCCTCGGCGTGCACCACGCCGCCGTGGGTGCGAGCCTGACGGGGCAGGCTCGAGCATCGTGGCCCCCGCTCCTGACGTCGAGGAGAACGATGAGGCTGCCCGTCGACCGTGGTCCGCTGAGCGCGCTGGCACGGCACGTGCTCACGTCGGAACCGGGGTCGTCGCAGGCCACGGAGCTCGCTCCCGCGGCCGTCACGGCGCTGCGCGCGACGAGCGACGTGCTGACCGACGACGACGTCCAGCTGACGCTGTTCATGCTGTACGAGCTGCACTACCGCGGCTTCGACGGCGTCGACGACCGGTGGGAGTGGGACGCGGGGACGCTCGCGGCGCGCGGCGTGCTCGAGCGTGCGCTGGAGTCCGCGCTGCGCGAGCGCGTGCCGGTGCCCGACCCGGTGGCACCACGACGGCGGGCCGTCGCGGACGCGCTGTTCGCCATGACCGCGCCCGGCCCGGGGCCGAGCGTCGCGCGGTACGTCTGGCGCAAGGCCGAGCGCGAGCAGCTCGTCGAGCTCCTCGTGCAGCGGTCGCTGTACCAGCTCAAGGAGGCCGACCCCCACACGTGGGCGATCCCGCGGCTGACCGGCGGTGCGAAGGCCGCGCTCGTCGAGATCCAGGCCGACGAGTACGGCGGCGGCCGCGCCGACCGGATGCACAGCGCGCTGTTCGCGCGCACCATGCGGGGCCTCGGGCTCGACGACACGTACGGCCGGTACGTCGACGCGGTCCCCGCCGTGACGCTCGCGAGCCTCAACGCGATGTCGCTGTTCGGCCTGCACCGTCGCCTGCGCGGTGCGATCGCCGGGCACCTGGCCGCGTTCGAGATGACGTCGTCGCTGCCGAACCGCATGTACGGCGACGGGTTCCGGCGTCTCGGCGCCGACCTCGACACCACGTGGTACTTCGACGAGCACGTCGAGGCCGACGCCGTGCACGAGCAGATCGCGGGCCGGGACCTCGCGGGCGGCCTGGCGGAGCAGGAGCCCGAGCTCGTCGCGGACATCCTGTTCGGCGCCGCCGCGTGCCTCTACCTCGACGACCTCGTCGGCGCGCACCTGCTGGGCGCCTGGGAGCGCGGCGAGTCGTCGCTGCGTGCACCGGTCGCGCCCGCCGCGCAGGGTGCGGCATGACGGCCGACGACGGCGCCGTGCCCGCTCCCCGGCCTCGTCCGGCGTCGGTGACCGCGTGCCCCGACGGCCCCTTGCTGGTGCGCGGTGACGTCGAGCTCGTCGACGACCGCGGCAACCCCGTCGAGCGCCACCGCGCGACCGTCGCGCTGTGCCGGTGCGGCTCGTCGGCCATCAAGCCGTTCTGCGACGGGACGCACAAGGCCATCGGCTTCGAGGCGCCCTGACCGCGGTCACACGTGCAGGAGCCCGCGCAGCGTCCGCGCGTTGCGCACGGCGTTCCCGCCGCCGTCGTTGTTGAAGTACACGAGCACGTCGCGGCCCTGGCCCGACCACTCCCGGACCCGGTCCGCCCACCAGCGCAGGTCGTCGTCGGAGTACGAGCCGCCGTACAGGTGGTGGTGGTCGGGCCCGTGCAGCCGCGCGTACACGACCGGGGCGGTGGCGCGCAGCACGCACGGCAGGCCCGCGCCGCTCATCACGCAGTACGCCGCACCGTGCCGCTCGAGCATCGCGAACACCGCGTCGTCGACCCACGACGGGTGCCGCAGCTCGACCGCGACGCGCACCCACCCGGGCAGCGAGCGCAGGAAGTGGTCGAGCCGGGCGTCGTCGCGCTCCTGGTCGGGCCGCAGCTGCACGAGCAGCACCTCCCGGCGCCCGCGCAGCTCGTGCCACGACCCGGCCATGCGCTGCGACCACGCCTCGGGGCCGTAGAGCCGCTTCGCGTGCGTGAGCCCGCGCGGGGCCTTCACCGACATCGTGAAGCCGTCGGGCAGCCGGCGCCGCCAGCTCGCGAACGCCGAGTCGCGCGGCCAGCGGTAGAAGCTGGCGTTGAGCTCGACGGTCGTGAACTCCTGCACGTAGCGGGCGAGCCTGTCCCGCGCGGGCAGGCCAGGCGGGTAGAGGACGCCGTCCCAGTGGTCGTACGACCAGCCCGACGTCCCGATCCGCACCGTCACCCGGTCATGATGCCGCCGCCGGCGGGACCGGGCCGTACAGCGGCTGCACCTCGTCCATCTCGAGGTCCGCGGTCGCCTGGATGAGCGCGAGCAGGTCGGTGTCGAGCCCGGGGGAGAACTCCTCGAAGCGCTCCTCGGCGATGGTGATGGGGACGCCGGCGGGGGCCTGCTCGGTCGCGTCGAGCTGCGTGCCGTCCTTCGACGGGGACATCCCCTGGAAGATCTTCCCCGCCTCGGACGCGGCCGTGAGGTCGAACGAGTACTGCTTGCTCTGCAGCCCGAGGTCGACCAGCTTCTTGACCTCGGGGAACTTCTCGGCGTTCGTCTTCGGGATCGGCAGGACCTTGCCCCAGTCGACCCCGAGGGTCTCGAGGGCGCGCGCGTACGCGTTCTCGTGGGCCTGGTCGCGCACGATGAGGTACGCGATCGTCGAGCGCGCCGTCCTGTTGGCGGTCATCTCGTAGATGCGGCACTTCTGCAGGCGTCCCGTGGACTCGAGCATGAGGTTGTACAGCAGGTCGAGGACCAGGTTCCCCGAGTTGTACACGTACGTGCCGCTCCACGGGTTGCCCGCCGAGTCGACCGGGAGCGCGCCCTGCGCGGCCACGAGGTAGTGGTGGATGTTGCTCTCGTCCAGCGCGAGGTTCAGCGGCGTCGCGCCGCCCGCGCCCGGGGTGTCGAGCGGGTCGGTCTTCGCGCCGTTGTAGCGGGGCGACCCGTCGAGCAGGCGCGCGATCGTGGTGCCGATGAGCTCGACGTGGCTGATCTCCTCGGTGCCGATGCCCTGGAGCAGGTCGCGGTACGGCTTTCCCGCCGGTCCGCGGAAGTTGATGCTCTGGAACAGGTACTGCATCATCGTGCGCATCTCGCCGAACTGGCCGCCCAGACCTTCCTGCAGGGCGTTCGCCGCGGCCGGGTCCGGCTCGTCGGCCTCGATCTCGTTGATCAGTCGCTGCACGTGCAGGTACATGGTCGTCCCCCTCCGAGCGGGTCGTCAGGACCCGGTGTCGTCGTGCGTCCGGTCGTCGCCGTGCGCCTCTCGCAGGGCGCGGCCACGTCGTACGTCCTCCTCCTGCTTGGCCTGCTTCTTCTCGCTCGCCCGCGTGTCGCGGGGCGGCAGCTGGATGGTCTCCTCGGCCGCGATGCCGCCCTGCAGCTCACGTCCTCGCTCGAGCTCCGCGTCGAGCTCGGCGCCGAACAGGAGCGCCAGGTTGGTGATCCACAGCCACAGCAGGAAGACGATCACCCCGGCGAGCGAGCCGTACGTCTTGTCGTAGCTGGAGAAGTTCGCGACGTAGAAGCCGAACGCCAGCGACGCGAGCACCCACACGACGAGCGCGAGGAGCGCGCCGACGCTCACCCAGCGGAACTTCGGCTGCCGGACGTTGGGCGTCGCGTGGTACAGGATCGCGATCGCGAGCACGACGAGCGCGACGATGATCGGCCACTTCACGACGTTCCAGACGGTGACCGTCACGTCGCTGAGGCCGACGGACGCGCCGACCGACCGGGCGACGCCGCCGGACAGGACCACGGCGACCACGATGACCACGGCGACGAGCACCAGCACGAGCGTGATCCCGAGCAGCCACGGCCGCAGCTTCCAGACCGGCCGGCCCTCGTCGATCTCGTACACCCGGTTCATGCCGCGGCTGAAGGCGGCGACGTAGCCGGATGCCGACCACAGGGCCACGACGAGCCCGAGGACGAGCGCGAACCCGGCGGCGGGCGCCTTCGTGAGGTTGTCGAGGATCGGCTCGAGCGTGTCGCCCGCGGTCGACGGGCCGACGTCCTCCACGACGTCGAGGACGCCCTTGATCATCGACTGCGGGTCGCCCACGATGCCGAGCACCGAGACCACGGCCAGCAGCGCGGGCGCGACGGCCATCACCGCGTAATAGGTGAGCGCGGCGGCGAGGTCGGTGCACTGGTCCTTCGTGAACTCCCGCATCGTCTTGCGCGCGACGTACGACCACGAGCGCTTGGTGATGTCGTCGGGCGAGTCGGGCTTGCGCGGGTCCTCGGGCGCCGGCGCGGCGTCCTTCTTCTCGGTGCTGCGCGTCTCGGCGGTGTCCTGCTCGCTCATCCGTGCCGTCCCCTCGTGAAGCGTCCGGGCGCGCACGCGGCGGGGCCCGACGCCCCGCCGCGTGCGTGCCGTCAGTAGCCGGCGGTGCCGGTCGGCGGCGGCCCGTCGGCG
>JAEWCA010000553.1 GCA_023390875.1 Actinomycetes bacterium | reverse complement strand
CCGCCGGCGCCGGGGGGGGGGGGCGGCGGCGCGCGGCGGCCGCCCCGCGCGCACCCGTGTGGGTGGAGCTCGTCGGGCCCCAGGGGCTCACCGAGAAGCGGCTGCTGCGACCCGTGCTCGTCGAGGGGGGTCGCGTGCGCGCCGTGGACCCCGCCCGCGAGGCGGAGCTGACCATCGCGGTGCACCGCATCGCGTCGGTCACCCGAGAAGAGGAGAGCCCGTGACGAACGGCCCGTTGATCGTGCAGAGCGACAAGACGCTGCTGCTCGAGGTGGACCACGACCAGGCCGAGGCCTGCCGACGGGCCATCGCACCGTTCGCGGAGCTCGAGCGGGCCCCCGAGCACGTGCACACGTACCGGCTCACGCCGCTGGGCCTGTGGAACGCGCGCGCGGCGGGTCACGACGCCGAGCAGGTCGTCGACGTGCTGCTGGAGTACTCGCGCTACCCGGTGCCGCACGCGCTGCTCGTCGACGTCGCCGAGACGATGTCCCGGTACGGGCGCCTGCAGCTCGTGCAGCACCCCGTGCACGGGCTCGTGCTGCACGCGCTCGACGCCGCGGTGCTCGCCGAGGTCGTCCGGTCGAAGCGGACCGCGGGCCTGCTGGGCGCGCGGATCGACGACACCGACGTGGTCGTCCACCCGTCCGAGCGCGGCCACCTCAAGCAGGTGCTGCTCAAGCTCGGGTGGCCCGCCGAGGACCTGGCCGGGTACGTCGACGGCGAGGCGCACGCGATCGCGCTCCAGCAGGACGGCTGGCACCTGCGGCCGTACCAGGAGCAGGCCGTCGAGGGGTTCTGGCACGGCGGGTCGGGCGTCGTGGTGCTCCCCTGCGGTGCGGGCAAGACGATCGTGGGCGCCGCGTCGATGGCCAAGTCGTCGACCACCACGCTCATCCTCGTGACGAACACCGTGTCCGCCCGGCAGTGGCGCGACGAGCTCGTCAAGCGCACGACGCTGACCGAGGACGAGATCGGCGAGTACTCGGGCGCCCGCAAGGAGATCCGCCCGGTCACGATCGCGACCTACCAGGTGCTCACCACGAAGCGGAAGGGCGTCTACACGCACCTCGAGCTGCTCGACGCCCGCGACTGGGGGCTCGTCGTGTACGACGAGGTGCACCTGCTGCCCGCGCCGATCTTCCGCATGACGGCGGACCTGCAGGCCCGCCGCCGCCTCGGCCTCACCGCGACGCTCGTGCGCGAGGACGGCCGCGAGGACGAGGTGTTCAGCCTGATCGGCCCCAAGCGGTTCGACGCCCCCTGGAAGGACATCGAGGCGCAGGGCTACATCGCGCCCGCCGACTGCATCGAGGTCCGCCTCACGCTCCCCGACCACGAGCGCATGACGTACGCGACCGCCGAGCCCGAGGACAAGTACCGCCTCGCCGCGACGGCCGCGGGCAAGAACACGGTCGTCGAGCAGCTCGTCGCGAAGCACACCGGTGACCAGGTGCTCGTCATCGGCCAGTACCTCGACCAGCTCCACGAGCTCGCCGAGCACATCGACGCCGACCTCATCACCGGCGAGACCACCGTCCGCGAGCGGCAGCGGCTGTTCGACGCGTTCCGGGCCGGCGAGATCCACAAGCTCGTGGTGTCCAAGGTCGCGAACTTCTCGATCGACCTGCCCGAGGCGTCCGTCGCCATCCAGGTGTCCGGCTCGTTCGGGTCCCGCCAGGAGGAGGCGCAGCGGCTCGGCCGGATCATGCGGCCCAAGTCCGACGGGAAGACGGCGCACTTCTACACGGTCGTCGCGCGCGACACCGTCGACCAGGACTTCGCCGCCCACCGCCAGCGGTTCCTGGCCGAGCAGGGGTACGCGTACACGATCGTCGACGCGGAGGACCTGCTCTCGTCGAAGGACGACGAGCTGGACCGCGACTGACCCCGCACCGGCGGGAACCGGTCGGTGACATCCCTCGTTGCGACCGGTGAAACCCTCCGGAAGGATCATCGGGTGCTCCCCCGTCGTCGTGCGTCGCTGCTCCTCGTCCCTGCCCTGCTCGGCCTGTTCCTGCTGGTGGGAGGCGCCCCGGCGTCCGCCGCCGAGCCACAGTCGCTGACCGGGGAGATCACCGACCAGGTCGGGGCGCTCGACGGGCAGCAGGGCCAGGTGCAGGCGGCGCTCGACCAGCTCGCGCAGGACACCCAGTACCAGCTCTACGTCGTGTACGTGGCGGACTTCGGCGGCGCCGACCCCGTCACGTGGGCCCAGGACACGGCACAGCAGTCCGGCCTCGGCAGCGAGGACTTCGTCCTCGCCGTCGCGACCGACGCGCGCCGGTACGCGCTCGTCCCGCAGTCCACCGAGGGCCTGTCCAGCAGCCAGGTCGAGAAGGCCGCCGCGGCCGCCGAGGACCGGCTCCGGGACGACGACTGGGCAGGCGCCGCGATCGCCACCGCGGACACGCTGCGCGAGCAGGCGACGGGCGGCGGCTCGTCGGGTGGGTTCGGGTTCGGCGGGATCCTCCTGATCGGCCTGCTCGTCATCGGCGTGTTCGTGCTCATCAGCTGGGTCCGTGGCCGTTCGCGGCGGCAGCAGGTCGCCGCGGCCCCGCAGGCGGCGCCGGCCGACGAGCTCGCGATGCTCCCGACGGCCGAGCTCGACCGCCGCTCGTCGACCGCGCTCGTCGCGATCGACGACGCGCTGCGCACGTCGGAGCAGGAGCTCGGCTTCGCGCAGGCGCAGTTCGGGCCGAGCGCGACGAAGGAGTTCGAGGAGGTCCTCGCGGGCGCGAAGCAGCGCGTCACGGAGGCGTTCCGACTGCGCCAGACGCTCGACGACGACGTCCCCGACTCCGAGCCGCAGGTCCGCGAGACGGCGACGCGCATCCTGCGGCAGTGCCAGCAGGTCGCGGCCGACCTCGAGGCGCAGAAGGCGGGCTTCGACCACCTGCGCGACCTGCAGGCCGGCGTGGAGCAGGCGCTCGACGCGCACGAGCAGACGGCCGCCGCGCTGCAGGCCCGCATCGAGCCGACCCGGGCGACGCTCACGACGCTCGCGGCGCAGTACCCGGCGAGCGCGCTGGCCTCCGTGACGCACAACCCCGACCAGGCCCGCCTGCTGCTCGAGGAGATCGCGTCCACCATCGCGAAGGGCCGCGAGGCGGTCACGCGCGACGAGCGCGGCACGGCCGTCGGCTACGCCCGCGCGTCCGAGGAGGCGCTCGACCAGGTGGCCACGCTGCTCGACGCCGTCGACCGGGCCGGTGCGACGCTCGCGACGATCGGCCCGCGGCTCGACGCCGCGATCGCGGCGATCTCGTCCGACC
>JAEWCA010000485.1 GCA_023390875.1 Actinomycetes bacterium | reverse complement strand
ACCGCGCGCCGGCTCCACGTCCGACGACTCGCTGGCACCGCTTGCCGTCACGACCTCGAACGACTCGAATGGGTCGGGCTCCCCCGTCTGACCGGCCCCCCCTTCCGTCCCCGCCCCAGGAGTGACCGATGAACACCAGACGCACCACCGCTCTCAGCCTGCTCGCCGCCGCGACGCTCGTCCTCGGCGCCTGCGGCACCCCCGGGTCCGGCGGGGGCGAGGCCGACGCCCAGGCCACGAGCTCGTCCGGGCTGGCCACGTGCGACCCCGTCAAGGGCGACAAGCTCGTGGTGCTCGAGGACGACAAGGGCCTGCAGAACGCCGACAACGTCATCCCCGCCGTGAACAAGGCGGCCGCGGACGCGAACCCCGCGATCCTGCAGGTGCTCGACGAGGTGTCGGCCAAGCTCGACACGGACAAGCTCATCGAGCTGAACAAGGCCGTCGACATCGACCGCCAGACGTCCAGCGAGGTGGGCGAGAAGTTCGTCACGGACGAGGACATCGCCGCGGACGACGCCACCGCCGGGAGCGGCACGTCGCTCGTGGTCGGCGCCGCGAACTTCTCGGAGAGCGCGACGCTCGCGGAGATCTACGCCGCGGCGCTGCGGACCGCAGGGTTCACGGTCGAGGTCCGCACGATCGGCAACCGTGAGCTGTACCTGCCGCAGATCACGGACGGCTCGCTGACGGCGGTCCCGGAGTACGCGGCGACGCTCGCGGACTTCCTCAACGCGCAGCAGAACGGCGCCGACGCGAAGTCGGTGGCGTCCGACGACGTCGACGCCACCGTCACGGCGCTCACGCCGCTCGCGGAGGCGGCCGGCATCACCGTCGGCAAGCCGTCGGCGGCGCAGGACCAGAACGCGTTCGCGGTCACGGAGGCGTTCGCGCAGGAGCACGACGTGAAGACCCTGAGCGACCTCGCGAAGGTGTGCGGCGGGCTCGTGCTCGCCGGCCCGGCGGAGTGCCCGGACCGGCCGTTCTGCCAGCCGGGCCTGGAGGAGACGTACGGGCTCGAGTTCGCCGAGTTCAAGTCGTACGACTTCGGCCTGATCGGCCAGGCGATCCGCCAGGGCGACGCCGCGATCGGGCTCGTGCTGTCGAGCGACGGGTCGCTCGCGGCCGACTGACGCGCCAGGGTGAGGAGGGTCGCGCGACGGTGCGGCCCTCCTCGCCGTTCGTGACCCGCGCACACCGCGGACCGGGGCGACGACACACAGGTGTGGTGGCGCGCGCCTGCGCTGCGTCTGGCCGGTGGTGGCGCCCGACTGCGCCTGCGCTGCGCCTGCGCTGCGTCTGCGCTGCGTCTGCCGGTGGCGTCGCGGGAGCGCCCACACGGCCCCTGACCTGCACGCAGGGCCATCGTGTGCGGCCCGGCACCCCTCTCAGTAGGGTCGGGCCATGGACGGCAGGGGCGCTCGTCTGGACGGTCCGGCGGCCGACGCACTGTTGCGGACGGGCCGCTTCTTCACGCGGTGGGACCAGACCGAGGACTCGCGGGCGGTGTTCCGTGAGGGCGGCCGGCGCGGGGACGTCTTCTACCGGGACCGCTGGCGGCACGACAAGGTCGTCCGGTCCACGCACGGCGTGAACTGCACGGGGTCGTGCTCGTGGAAGGTGTACGTCAAGGACGGCATCATCACGTGGGAGGCCCAGCAGACGGACTACCCGTCGCCCGGGCCGGACCGGCCCGACTACGAGCCCCGCGGCTGCCCGCGCGGCGCGGCGTTCTCCTGGTACACGTACTCCCCCACGCGCGTGCGCTACCCGTATGCCCGGGGCGTGCTCGTCGAGATGTACCGCGAGGCCCGGGCTCGCCTGAAGGACCCTGTGCTGGCGTGGGCCGACGTGGTCGGCGACCCGGAGAGGCGTCGGCGCTACCAGCAGGCGCGCGGCAAGGGCGGGCTGGTCCGGGTCGGGTGGGACGAGGCCGTCGAGATGGTCGCCGCGGCGCACGTGCACACGATCAAGACGTACGGCCCGGACCGGTGCGCGGGGTTCTCGCCGATCCCGGCGATGTCGATCGTGTCCCACTGCGTGGGGACGCGGTTCATCCAGCTCATCGGCGGCGTGATGACGTCGTTCTACGACTGGTACGCCGATCTGCCGGTCGCGAGCCCGCAGATGTTCGGCGACCAGACGGACGTGCCGGAGTCGGGCGACTGGTGGGACGCGACGTACCTCATGATGTGGGGCTCGAACGTCCCGGTGACGAGGACGCCGGACGCGCACTGGATGGCGGAGGTGCGCTACCGCGGCACGAAGGTCGTCACGGTGTCGCCGGACTACTCGGACAACACGAAGTTCGCCGACGAGTGGCTGCCCACGCAGGCCGGCACGGACGCCGCGCTGGCGATGGCGATGGGGCACGTGATCCTGCGCGAGTTCCTCGTCGACCGGCAGGTGCCGTTCTTCGCGGACTACGTGAAGCGGTACACGGACCTGCCGTTCCTGGTGACCCTGGAGCCGCGCCCGGACGGCGACGGCTACGTGCCCGGCAAGTTCCTGCGCGCCGCCGACCTGCCCGAACCGGCCGGGGCCGTCGAGGGTGCCGACTGGAAGACGGTGCTGCTCGACTCCGCGACGGGTGCTCCGGTGGTGCCGAACGGCTCGATGGGCTTCCGGTACACCGACTCGGGCGAGGGCCGCTGGAACCTCGACCTGGAGGGCGTCGAGCCGGCCCTGAGCGTCGCGGACGCCGCAGGCGGGGCTTCACCCGGGAGCCCGGAGGCGGCGACGGTGCTGCTCCCCTGCTTCGAGGCCCCCGACGGCTCGGGCTCGGTGCTGCGGCGCGGCGTCCCCGTCCGGCGCGTCGGTGACCACCTCGTCACGACGGTGTTCGACCTGACGCTGGCCCAGTACGGGGTCGGGCGCGACGGCCTGCCGGGCGACTGGCCGACGGGCTTCGACGACGCGAGCGTCCCGTACACACCGGCGTGGCAGGAGTCGATCACGTCGGTGCCGGCCGACGCGTGCACCCGGATCGCCCGCGAGTTCGCGACGAACGCCGAGAAGTCGGGTGGCCGGTCGATGATCATCATGGGCGCGGGCATCTGCCAGTGGTTCCACGGCGACGTGACGTACCGCGCGGTGCTCGCGCTGCTGGCGTTCACGGGCTGCTTCGGCCGCAACGGGGGCGGCTGGGCGCACTACGTCGGGCAGGAGAAGTGCCGCCCGCTCACGGGGTGGTTGTCGCTCGCGAACGCCCTCGACTGGTCGCGGCCGCCGCGGACGATGACGGGCACGTCGTACTGGTACATGCACACGGACCAGTGGCGGTTCGACGGGTACCGGGCCGACGCGCTGGCGTCCCCGCTCGCCGAGGGGAACCTCGCGGGGATGCACACGGCCGACACCATCGCGCAGTCGGCCCGGCTTGGCTGGATGCCGTTCTACCCGCAGTTCGACCGCAACCCGCTGGACCTCGCCGACGAGGCGCGTGCGGCGGTCGAGGCGGGGACGGCCGCCGATGAGACAGCCCACGTGGTGCAGCGGATCGCCGACCGGAACGTGAAGTTCGCGATCGAGGACGTCGACGCCCCCGAGTCGTGGCCGCGGACGCTCGTCCTGTGGCGGGCGAACCTGCTGGGCTCGTCGAGCAAGGGCAACGAGTATTTCCTCAAGCACCTGCTGGGCACGCACTCGAACGTCGCGGCGACCGAGACGGCCCCGGAGCTGCGCCCGCAGGAGGTGGCGTGGCGCGACGACATCCCCGAGGGCAAGCTCGACCTGCTGGTCAGCGCGGACTTCCGGATGACGTCGACGACGATGCTGTCCGACGTGGTCCTGCCGGCCGCGACCTGGTACGAGAAGCACGACCTGTCGTCGACGGACATGCACCCGTTCGTGCACGCGTTCACGCCCGCGATCGACCCGCCGTGGGAGGCGCGCAGCGACTTCGACGCGTTCCATCTGGTCGCGCGGCGGTTCTCCGACCTGGCCCGCACGCACCTGGGCGTGCGGCACGACGTGGTGAGCGTCCCCGTGCAGCACGACACCCCGGGCGAGGCCGGGCAGCCCGGCGGGGTGGTGCGGGACTGGCTGCGCGGCGACGCACCGGCAGTTCCCGGCAAGACGATGCCGCTGATCCAGGTCGTCGAGCGGGACTACACCGCGATCGCCGACAAGCTCGCGACGCTGGGCCCGCTGGCCGACCGGCTGGGGTTCACGATCAAGAACGTCACGTACCGGCTCGAGCACGAGGTCGAGCGGCTCGGCAAGCTCAACGGCGTGATGCTCGGCGGCGCGGGCGACGGGCGGCCGGCGCTCGACACGGACGTCAAGCTCGCCGAGGCGATCCTGTCGCTGAGCGGCACGACGAACGGCGAGCTCGCCGTGCAGGGCTTCCGCAGCCTGGAGCAGCGGGTCGGCAAGCCGCTCGCGGACCTCGCGGAGGGCAGCGAGGAGAAGCGGATCACGTTCGCGGACACGCAGGCGCGGCCGGTGCCGGTCATCACGTCGCCCGAGTGGTCGGGGTCGGAGACGGGCGGCCGGCGGTACGCGCCGTTCACGGTCAACGTCGAGCGGCTCAAGCCGTGGCACACGCTCACCGGCCGCATGCACCTGTTCCTCGACCACGACTGGATGCGCGACCTCGGCGAGACGCTGCCGATCTACCGGCCGCCGCTCGACCTGCACCGCCTGCTCGGCGAGCCCGAGCTCGGCCCGGACGGCGCGAAGCAGGTGACGGTCCGCTACCTGACGCCGCACTCGAAGTGGTCGATCCACTCCGAGTACCAGGACAACCTGCTGATGCTGTCGCTGTCCCGCGGCGGCCCGACGTGCTGGATGAGCCCTCAGGATGCCGAGGCGATCGGTGCGGCGGACAACGACTGGATCGAGTGCTCGAACGCCAACGGCATCTACGTCGCGCGGGCCATCGTGAGCCACCGGATGCCCGCGGGCGTCGTCTTCGTGCACCACGCGCAGGAGCGCACGATCGACGTGCCGAAGACGGAGAAGACCGGCCGGCGCGGTGGCATCCACAACTCCGTGACCCGGCTGCTCGTCAAGCCGACGCACCTCATCGGCGGGTACGCGCAGCTGTCGTACACGTTCAACTACCTCGGCCCGACGGGGAACCAGCGGGACATGGTGACGACCATCCGGCGACGCAGCCAGGACGTGAGGTACTGACCGATGCGTGTCATGGCCCAGATGGCGATGGTGATGAACCTCGACAAGTGCATCGGGTGCCACACGTGCTCGGTCACGTGCAAGCAGGCGTGGACGAACCGCGCGGGCGTCGAGTACGTGTGGTTCAACAACGTCGAGACGCGCCCCGGTCAGGGCTACCCGCGGCGGTACGAGGACCAGGAGCAGTGGCGCGGCGGCTGGACGCTCAACAAGCGCGGCCGGCTGGCGCTCAAGGCGGGCGGCCGCGTCAAGAAGCTCCTGACGATCTTCGCGAGCCCCGTGCAGCCGAAGCTCGAGGACTACTACGAGCCGTGGACGTACGACTACGAGACGCTCGTCGACGCCCCGCTCGGCGACGACTTCCCCGTCGCGCGGCCGAAGAGCCTCATCACGGGCGACGACACCAAGATCCGCTGGTCGGCGAACTGGGACGACGACCTGGGCGGGGTCACGGAAGCCGGGCACCTCGACCCGATGGTCGAGAAGGTCCGCCAGGAGTCGGAGGACCGGATCCGGTTCGAGTTCGAGCGCACGTTCATGATGTACCTGCCGCGCATCTGCGAGCACTGCCTCAACCCGTCGTGCATGGCGTCGTGCCCGTCCGGCGCGATCTACAAGCGCGCCGAGGACGGCATCGTGCTCGTCGACCAGGACCGGTGCCGCGGGTGGCGGCAGTGCGTCACGGGCTGCCCCTACAAGAAGATCTACTTCAACCACAAGACCGGCAAGGCCGAGAAGTGCACGTTCTGCTACCCCCGCATCGAGGTGGGCCTGCCGACGGTCTGCTCGGAGACGTGCGTCGGCCGGCTGCGGTACATCGGGCTCGTGCTGTACGACGCGGACCGGGTCACGCAAGCCGCGTCGACGAAGGACGAGCAGGACCTGTACGAGGCGCAGCTCGACCTCATGCTCGACCCGAACGACCCGACGGTGATCGCGGCGGCGCGTGAGCAGGGCATCCCGCAGGACTGGCTCGACGCGGCCGTCCGCTCGCCCGTCTACGCGCTCGCCAAGACGTACCGGGTCGCGCTCCCGCTGCACCCCGAGTACCGGACGATGCCGATGGTCTGGTACGTCCCGCCGCTGTCCCCCGTCGTCGACCTGCTGCGCGAGCAAGGGCACGACGCCGAGGACCACGGCAACCTGTTCGGGGCGATCGAGGCGCTGCGCATCCCCGTCGAGTACCTGGCGTCGCTGTTCACCGCGGGCGACACCGAGGTCGTCACAGGCGTGCTGCGGCGGCTCGCGGCCATGCGCGCGTACCTGCGGGGCATCACGCTCGACGGGACGTCGGACGAGGCGGTCCCGCGGTCGGTCGGCATGACGGGCACGACGATGTACGGGATGTACCGGCTGCTCGCGATCGCGAAGTACGCCGACCGGTACGTCATCCCCGCGGCCCACGAGGAGCGCGGCCACGAGCTCGAGGAGCTCGGCTGCTCGCTCGACTACGACGAGGGCCCGGGCATGTACGAGTCGGCGGCGTTCGGCGAGGCGTCCGGGCGCCCCGTGCCGGTGGCCGTCGAGACGTTCCACGCGCTCAAGCAGCGACAGACGTCGGAGGGCATCGCCCCCACCGAGGACATGCGGGGGCGCGTCAACCTGCTCAACTGGGACGGCGTCGGGACACCGCCGGGGCTGTTCCCCGCGCACCAGGTGCCGGAGCAGACGGCGCCCGAACCGCAGCGCCCGGACGAGGTGGCACCGTGAGGGCCCCGCAGAAGCGGTCCGGTGCGAGGGTCGTCCACCAGGTCGCGTCGTGGTGCCTGTCGTACCCCGACCGTGCGTTCGCCGAACGCCTGCCGCTGCTGCGGGACGCGGTCGACGAGCTCCCCGCGACGACGTCGGCCGGCGGCCTGCGCGCGTTCCTCCACCACGCCGGCACGGTCGAGCTGGCCGACCTGCAGCGCGAGTACGTCGACCTGTTCGACCTGTCCCACCGGCAGCCGCTGTACCTGTCGTACTGGACCGACGGTGACACCCGACGACGCGGCGAGGTGCTCGGCCGGTTCAAGGAGCGGTACCGCGCGAGCGGCTTCCTCGTCGACACGCACGGCGAGCTGCCCGACCACCTGCCGCTCGTGCTCGAGTACGCGGCCGTCGCGGACCCCGTCGACGGGCCCGTGCTGCTGCAGGAGTACCGGGCGAGCCTCGAGCTCGTGCGGCTCGCGCTGCACGACGCCGGCTCGACGTACGCCGGCGTGCTCGACGACGTGTGCGCGACGCTGCCCGGCGAGTCACCGACCGACCGGGCCGCCGTGCACCGCATGGCCGCGGCCGGACCGCCCCGCGAGGACGTCGGGCTCGACTCGGCCGACCCGAGGCTGCTGCCGCTCGCGGGGGAACCTCGATGAGCGTCGTGCTGTGGGGCGTGCTCCCCTACCTCGCGATCGTCACGCTCGTCGGCGGGACCATCTGGCGGTACCGGTACGACCAGTTCGGCTGGACCACCCGCTCGTCGCAGCTCTACGAGTCGCGCCTGCTGCGCATCGGCAGCCCGCTGTTCCACTTCGGGCTCGTGTTCGTCATCGTCGGCCACATCGGGGGTCTGGTCATCCCGATGTTGTGGACCGAGGCCGCCGGCATCACGCAGGAGCAGTACCACGCGGTCGCGCTGTCGGTCGGCGGCATCGCGGGGTTCTGCACGCTCGTCGGCATCGCGATCCTCGTCTACCGCCGCCGGCGGACGGGTCCGGTGTTCATGGCGACGACGAAGAACGACAAGCTCATGTACGTCGTCCTCGTCGGCGCGATCGTGCTCGGTCTGTGGGCGACGGTCGCCGGCGCGAACGCGGGCCACGAGGGCAACTACCGGGAGACGGTGTCGCCGTGGTTCCGGTCGATCTTCCTGCTGCAGCCCGACGTCGAGTCCATGGCCGAGGCGCCGCTGACGTTCCAGATCCACACGCTCACCGGGCTCGCGCTCATCGCGGTCTTCCCGTTCACGCGGCTCGTGCACGCGTTCACCGCGCCGCTGCACTACCTGTTCCGCCCGTACATCGTCTACCGCAGCCGCGACGCGCGGCCCACCCCCGGCGCGAGCGCACCTCGCCGGGGGTGGGACCCCGTGGGGACGCGGGACAGGGACCGCTGAGCACCGGAGGGCACGTTGGCCGAGACCGCCGCCACCACCCAGAACCGCAGGACCAGCAGCCGCACGACGAACCTGGTCCTCGCCACCTGGACGTTCGCGATCACGTTCTGGGCGTGGAACCTCATCGGCCCGCTCGGCACCCGGTACGCCGAGGACCTCGACCTCACGTCGACGCAGAAGTCGCTGCTCGTCGCGATCCCGGTGCTCGTCGGGGCCGTGGGCCGCATCCCGGTGGGCGCGCTGACCGACCGCTACGGCGGGCGGCTCATGCTCGGCACCCTCAGCCTCGCGAGCATCGTGCCCGTGCTGCTCGTCGCCTACGCCGGCAACCAGGGGTCGTACACGCTGCTGCTCGTGTTCGGCTTCGTGCTGGGCATCGCGGGCACGACGTTCGCGGCCGGCATCCCGTTCGTCAACGCGTGGTTCGAGCCCGCGCGCCGGGGGTTCGCGACCGGTGTGTTCGGCGCCGGGATGGGCGGCACGGCCCTGTCGTCGTTCTTCACGCCGCGGTTCGTCGAGCGGTGGGGCTACACCACCGCCCACGTCATCGTGGCGATCGCGCTCGCCGTGACGGGCGTCGTCGTGCTGCTCGTCATGCGCGACGCGCCCGCGTGGAAGCGCAGCACGGAATCCGTGCTGCCCAAGCTCGCGGCCGCCCTCAAGCTGCCGGTCACGTGGCAGATGTCGTTCCTCTACGCCGTGACGTTCGGCGGCTTCGTCGCGTTCTCGACGTACCTGCCGACGTACCTCAAGGACGTGTACGGCTTCGACCTGGCCGGGGCGGGCACCCGGACCGCCGGGTTCGCGATCGCCGCCGTCGTCGCGCGACCGATCGGCGGCACGCTGTCCGACCGCCTGCACCCCAAGCCGATCGTGCTGACGTCGCTCGGCGTCGTCGCGGTCCTCGCGATCCTCATGGCGACCCAGCCGCAGCCGGAGATCCCGGCGGGCATCGTGTTCGTGCTGATGGCGTTCTTCCTCGGCCTCGGCACCGGCGGGGTGTTCGCGTGGGTCGCGCTGCGCACACCCGCGCAACGCGTCGGCTCCGTCTCCGGCGTCGTGGGCGCGGCCGGCGGCCTCGGCGGGTTCTTCCCGCCGCTCGTGCTCGGCGCGACCTACGACGAGGTCGACCACAGCTACACGGTCGGCCTGGTGCTGCTGTGCGCGACGGCCCTCGTGGCGTTCCTCTACGTGCTGTTCCGGCTGCGCAAGGAGACGCCCGCGACCTGAGCCGTCAGAGCCCGGCGGACTCCAGGAACCGCAGCCACACCTCGCTCAGCGTCGGGTACGACGGCACGGCGTGCCACAGCCGGTCGAGCGGCACCTCGCCGACCACGGCGATCGTCGCGGCGTGCAGCAGCTCGGCGACGTCCGGCCCGGCGAACGTCGCACCGACGACGACACCGCGTGCCTTGTCGACGACCAGCCGCCCCCGACCCTCGTACTCGGGCGACAGCACCGTCGCACCCGCGATGTCCTCGAGCTTGTAGTCGAGCACCTGCACGTCGATCCCCGCGTCGCGCGCGGCTGCCTCGGTCCGCCCGACCCACGCGACCTCGGGCCGGGAGAACACGACCTGCGGCACCGCCGCCTGGTCGGCGGTGGCCCGGAACCGGCTCCACGGCGCCGCGTCCCGCTCGGCGTCGGCGTCCCCATCGGGCCCGAACCGGTGCGCGACCACGTCCCCCGCCACCCGGGCGTCGTACTTGCCCTGGTGGGTCGTCGCGGTCCGCCCCGACACGTCGCCGACCGCGAACAGCCAGCCGTCCGCGACCCCGGTGACGCACAGCGCGTCGTCGACCTCGGCGGGCTTCCCGGGCGTGAGGCCGATCGTCTCGAGCCCCACGTCGGACGTCCGCGGACGCCGCCCGGTCGCGGCGAGCACCTCGGTCACGTCCAGCCGGCCCGACGGGTCCAGCTCGAGGTGCACGCCGTCGTCGTCGCGCGTCGCGCCCGTCACCTCGGTGCCGAACCGCACGTCGACGCCTGCGGCCCGCAGCGCGTCCGCCACGAGCTCGCCCGCGAACGGCTCCGCCCCGGCGAGCAGCCGGTCCCCCCGGACGAGCAGCGTCACCTCGCTGCCGAAGTCCGCGAACGCCGTCCCCATCTCGACGCCGACCACGCCGCCGCCCAGGATCGCGAGCCGTGCGGGCACCTGCTGCGCGGACGTCGCGTCGCGGCTGCTCCACGGGCGCACGTCCGCGAGCACCGGCGGGACCACCGGCTCGGACCCGGTCGCGAGCACCACCGCGTGCCGCGCGACGACGTCCGTCGTGCTCCCCTCGTGCACCACCGTGAGCGCCCGCGGGCCCGTGAACCGGGCGCTCCCGCGCAGCAGCGTGATGCCCACGCTGTCGAGCCAGCCGACCTGCGAGCCGTCGTCCCAGTGGTGCGTGACCTCGTCGCGCCGCGCGAACGCCGCCGCCACGTCGACCGTCCCCGTCACCGCGGCCGCCGCACCCGGCACCGCACGGGCCGCCGCGAGCGCCGTGCCGGGCCGCAGCAGCGCCTTGGACGGCATGCACGCCCAGTACGAGCACTCCCCGCCGACCAGCGCGTGCTCGACGACCGCGACGCTCAGCCCCGTCCGGCCCGCCCGGTCGGCGGCGTTCTCGCCGACCGCGCCACCGCCGACGACGACCACGTCGAACTCCTGCACCTGCTGCGCCATCGCGGGACTCCGTCCGTGCCGAGGGCCGCCCCGGGGACGTCGCAGGCGGTGCCTCCATGCTGGCCGCGCGTGCGGACATCCGCAGGGCGAAGCCTGCAGCAGCCGCACGGACCGCGTACGACGAAGGCCCCCGACCGGCGTTTCCGCTGGTCGGGGGCCTTCTGCTGTGCGCCATCAGGGACTCGAACCCCGAACCCGCTGATTAAGAGTCAGCTGCTCTGCCAATTGAGCTAATGGCGCGCGGTTGAGAACGTTAGCAGGCCCGAGGCGGTGCAAGCGAACCGGAACCGGCCGCAGTGACGACCGTCACGCCTCGGTCGTCCCGGAGGTCCCGGTCTTGGGCGCGTCCTGCTCCCACCACGCGGTGTCGGGCAGGCCCTCGGACTCCAAGATCTCGGCCGACGGGGGCGCGGCGTCCGTGAGGAGGTCCACGAGGAGCGTGAGCGGGACGTGGGCGTCGAGCAGCTCCTTGACGGGCTCGACGTCGTCGGGGGTGGCGTCGGTGTTCACGGCGCTCCTCCTTCTTTCTCGATCTTCCAGCCCAGCACGGGATGCCCGGTCGTGCAACCGCGCCGGCTACAAGTACAACCCCGTTCCCTCCCCGATGGTTCCCGGGGCGGCGACCGCGTGCACGTCCTTCTCCCTGAGCAGCAGGTACGTGGTGCCTGCGAGCTCGACCTCCGCGCGGTCCTCCGCGTCGAACAGGACGCGGTCACCGACCTCGACCTGCCGCACGTGCTGACCGACCGCGACGACGGCCGCCCACGACAGGCGCTTGCCGACCGCGGCGGTGGCGGGGATCACGATGCCCGAGCTCGAGCGCCGCTCGGCCGTCTCCCGGTCGATCGTGACGAGCAGGCGGTCGTTGAGCATCCGGATCGGCAGGTGCCCCTGAGGGTCGGTGTTCTGTGCGCTCACGGCCCGACGGTACCCGGCCGACGTAGGCTGACGCCGTCCCCGCCCCGCCTCGTCTGGAGCTCCCGTGCCTCGTCTCGCCGTCGGCGACCTCGCCCCCGACTTCACGCTGCCGACCGCCGACGGCGGCAGCATCACGCTGTCCGACCTGCGGGGCCGGCACGTGATCGTGTACTTCTACCCGGCGGCGATGACCCCGGGCTGCACCACGCAGGCGTGCGACTTCCGCGACTCCCTCGCGTCGCTCCAGGGCGCCGGATACGCGGTCGTCGGGCTCTCCCCCGACCCCGTCGAGAAGCTCGCCGCTTTCGTCGAGCAGGAGCACCTCACGTTCCCGCTGGCCTCCGACACCGAGCGCACCGTGCTCGAGGCGTGGGGCGCGTGGGGCGAGAAGTCGCTCTACGGCAAGACCGTGACCGGCGTGATCCGCTCGACCGTCGTCGTCGACCCCGAGGGGCGCGTCGAGCTCGCGCAGTACAACGTCAAGGCGACGGGTCACGTCGCGAAGCTGCGGCGGGACCTCAAGGTCGCCTGATCCGGTCACCGGCCGGGTGCCCTGTGGGACACTCGGCCGCGCGGGAGTGGTGAAACGGCAGCCACGCCAGGTTTAGGTCCTGGTGCCCGAGAGGGCGTGCGGGTTCAAATCCCGTCTCCCGCACCATGAGGTCGCGAGTACGGTCCGGACGATGGGCATCAGGAACTACCTCGTCGAGGGCGGCTCGGGCACGGGCAAGACCGCGGTGGCCGACGAGCTGCAGCGCCGGGGCTACGACGTGGTCCACGGCGACCGGGTGCTCGCGTACCAGGGCGATCCCGTGTCGGATGAGCCCACCCCGGGGGCGTCGTACGAGCACCACGTCTGGGACGCCGCGAAGGTGCGCGCGCTGGTCGCCGACCGGCGCGCGCCCGTCACGTTCTTCTGCGGCGGGTCGCGGAACTTCGCGTCGTTCCTCGACCTGCTCGACGGCGTGTTCGTGCTGGACGTCGACCTCGACACGGTGCTGCGGCGGATCGAGGAACGGGTGCGTGTCGACCCGACCGACTTCGGTGCGCGGCCCGAGGAGCGGGCGCAGGTCGTGCGGATGCACCGTGCGCCCGGCACCGTGCCGGACGGCTGGGTCGTCGACGCGTCGCCGCCCGTGCGTGGGGTCGTGGACGCGATCCTGCGGCGGGTGGAGGCTCGGTGACGCGCGCGGCCGGCTGAGGTCACGTCGGGAGCCGCAGCTCGCTGACGAGCCCGCCCTCCGTCCCCGGGGTCAGGACGAGCGTGCCGTCGTGGTGGTCGGCGACCGCACGGACGACCGTCAGGCCCAGCCCCACGCCGCTGCCGTTCGTGGTGCGGTCCGCCGACCCGCGGCGGAACGGGAGGACCAGGTCCGCCG
>JAEWCA010000387.1 GCA_023390875.1 Actinomycetes bacterium | reverse complement strand
CCGCGGCGCGGGCGGCCGAGGTGCACGACGACGCCCGCCGCCGGCTCGGGGTGTGGGGTCAGGAGGCCGCCGCCGGTCTGCGGTCGGCCGCCGGGACCGCCGACCTGACGGCGCGCGAGCACGAGATCGCCCTGCTCGCGGGCTCGGGGCTGGGGAACCAGCTGATCGCGCAGCGCCTGGTCATCTCGGTGCGCACCGTGGAGAACCACCTCAACCGCGCGTTCCGCAAGCTCGGCGTGGAGAGCCGCGCGGAGCTGTCGCGCGTCCTGTCCGACTGACCGGACGCGCTGACCGGCAGAGCAGAACGACCCGTCACGCGGGCGAGGCGGCCGCCGCGTCCCACCACCGGAGCACGCGCAGGGCGTGGAACGTCAGCCAGGGCGACGGCTCCCCCGGCGGCACGTCGACGTCGAACCACACGCGCCCCGGGTAGCGCCGCCCCTGCAGCCACCGCCCGTCGGACTGCTGGGCGCCTCGCACGACCCCGACGGCCTCGGCCATCCGCTGGTCCGGCGCCACCCCGTCGTGCAGGGCCGCGGCACGGAACCAGTCGGTCGCGTTGAGCGCCGTGTACATGGACCGGAAGGGGTACGCGAACCACGTGGTCCACGGCCCGACGACCTCCCCGGTCGTCGCCCGGTGCAGCAGCCGCCGCGACAGCAGGTACTCCTGCGCGGCGAGCCGGGCGGCCCTCAGGTCGTCGCCGCCGCCGGTCGCGATCTCGTACGCGAGCACGCCCTTGAGCGCGTTGAGCGTCGAGTGGAACGACGACCGCACCGAGCCGTTCTCCCACTCGCAGTTCCACCCGCCCTCGTCCGTCTGGTGCTCGACGAACCACCGGGCCAGCCCCGAGACGTCCGCGCCGAGCCACGCACCGTTCGCGAGCGTCCAGCCGTTGATGCAGCAGTCGACCTCACCGCCCCAGTACGCCGAGCCGTCGTACTCCCAGCGGCTGTGCTCGGCGAGCTTCTCGACGGTGCCCGCGAGCGCCGCCGGGTCGAGGCCCCACTCGCGCAGGGCGTTGAGCGACCACGTCGTCGCCGTCCACGGCTGCCCGGGGTCGTCGTCCGTGGGGCCCGTGAACCCCGCCGGGAAGAACGCACCGCCGGCCCACTGCCCGTCGTCGTCCTGCAGCGCGAGCAGCCGCGCACCGAACCCCTCCGTGGCGACGCGGGCGCGGGTCGCCTCCCACACGGCCGGCGGGGCGTCCGCGAGGTCGCGCTCGACCTGCCAGCGCAGCGCCGGGTCGGTGTCGAGCAGCCAGTCGAGCACGGCGGGGTCGACCATGCGAGCCACGGTAGCGACGGCCGCCCACACGGCCACCGGTGCCGGGCTCAGCGGGTCAGACCGCGCACTCGCACACGAGGTTGTACTCGACGACCTGGTCACCCTCGTCGGGCCGCGCCCACGACTCGGCGTCATCGCGCGAGGCGAACCTCCGCCCGGCGAGACGGCCGTCGGCGAGCAGGACGCTGAACTCGATCATGGTGCGCGGGTCGTCCAGGTCGACGGCCGGTGCGCTCATCGTGCTGGTCACGTCGGCAGAACACGTCCCCGCGGCCGGATCTTCCCGTAGCTAGCAGCACCCGTCGTGGGCGACCGCGTCGACCGGTGTCACGCCGGGACGCGTCCACTGGGCCACGGGCCGCCCGTCGCGCCGGAACCACCCCTGGGTCGGTCCCTGCAGCCAGCCGGCCGGCGAGTCCTCCCACTCCTCCATCCGGCCGCGCACGGTGAGGTCGAGGAGCTGCAGCGCGGGCATCATCACCTCGCACCCGCGGGCGTCGGTCTCGTACGTCTGGAACACGCGGTCGCCGACCCGCAGGTAGGTGGTGATCCAGCCGTCGGAGATGCCGGGCTCGTCGATCCCGTGCACCGAGCACCAGGGGACGGTGTAGCCCATGAAGTCGCGGTAGGGCGCGAACTCGTCGTACGGGCCTTCGCACCAGATCGCGAACGAGACGCCCCGGGCCTCGAGGTAGGTGGCGTCCTGGACGTTCCAGACGGTCGCCGTGCACCCGCGGCACTGGCCCTCGAACCCGGCGCCGGAGTGCCACATGTGCTTGCAGACGAGCAGCTCGTCGCGGCCGTCGAACATGTCGAGCACCGACCGCGGCCCATCCGCGCCGACGAGCTCGACGGTGGCGTCGACCTCGACCATGGGCAGGCGACGGCGCGCGGCGGCGATCGCGTCGCCCTCGCGGGTGTGGGCCTTCTCGCGCGGGAGGAGCGCTGCGCGGGCGCGGAGCCAGGTGTCGCGGTCGACGACGGGGGGCAGCGCGGGCGACGGGGCGGTCTGCTGGACGGTCATGGCGGGCTCTTCTCGTCGGGTCGTGGCGGACGTCCTCATGACGGACGCGACCTGGGGTTCTCGACGAACAACCACCGACGATTTTTCTGGTCTGGACAAACTGATCGTTCGGCGGCATGCTGGTGCCGACGCCGGACCGGGAACCCCCGGGACGCCCACGCACAGCAAGGAGAGAGCCGATGCGCATGCTCACGCCAGGGCTCGACGTCTCGCTCGATGCCGTCGTCGGCAGGACCCCGCCGCGTCGGGAGGCCTGACGTGCGCGACGTGGCCGTCATCGAGGACGCCGCCGCCGCCGAGGCGTCGCTCGACCCGCTGCGCACGCGGCTCCTGCACGAGCTCGTCGAGCCGCTCTCGGCGGCCGCGCTGGGCCAGCGGCTCGGGCTCCCCCGCCAGAAGGTCAACTACCACCTGCGCACCCTGGAGGAGCACGGGCTCGTCGAGCTCGCGGAGGAACGCCGGCGCGGCAACGTCGTCGAACGCGTCATGCGTGCGACCGCGTCGTCCTACCTAATCTCGCCCGCGGCGCTCGCGGCCCTCCGTCCCGACCCGCGGCAGCGACCCGACCGGCTGTCGGCCGCGTGGCTGCTCGCGCTCGCGGGCCGGCTCGTCGAGGACGTCGGCGCCCTGATCACGGGCGCCGTGCGCGAGAACCGCACGCTCGCCACGTTCGCGCTCGACGGCGAGGTCCGGTTCGCCTCGGCGGCCGACCGCGCCGCCTTCGTCGAGGAGCTCAGCGCAGCCGCGCTCGGCCTCGCGTCCAAGTACCACCACGACGACGCCCCGCGGGGACGCACGTTCCGGCTCGTCGTCGCCGTCCATCCCAGCACCACGTCCCGCGCCGACCGCGCGGCCATCCCCGAGGAGTGACCATGCCGCACCAGTTCGAGAACCCGGAAGAGCTCACGTTCGACCTGTCCCCCGAGGCCGTGTGGGACGCCATCGCCACCGGACCCGGGCTCAGCTCGTGGTTCATGGGCGCGACCGAGGTCGACCCCGACGCCGGCGTCGTCCGCACCGAGATGGGCGGGTGGGTCGGCGAGTCGCAGATCGTCGCCTCCGAGCCCGGCAAGCGGTTCGCGTTCCGCGGCATGGAGGGCGACGAGGGACGGTTCTTCGCGATGGAGTTCCTGCTCGAGGCGCGCTCCGGCGGGTCGACCGTGCTGCGCGTCGTGTCGAGCGGCTACCTGCCGGGCGACGACTGGGAGGACGAGTACGAGGCCATGGTGAGCGGCGGGCGGATGTACCTGCACACGCTCGAGGAGTACCTGTCCTACTTCTCCGGCCGCCCGGGCATCGCCGTCACGCCGTCCGCCGCCCCCGGTGGCGACCTCGCGGCGAGCTGGGCGAGGGCGCGCGCCGACCTCGGGCTCGACGGGGACGTCGTCGTCGGGCAGCACGTCACGCTCACGCCGACCGGGCTCGCGCCCATCGAGGGCGTCGTCGACCACGTGGCCGACGACGTGATCGGCGTCCGGTCCGACGACGCGCTCTACCGGTTCTTCCGCGGCTTCTTCGCACCGTGCGTCGGCCACCACCTGTTCGGCACGTCCGACGAGGCCGCCGCGACCGCCGCCTGGCAGGGCTGGCTCGCCACCGTGACGGCCTGAAGGGCACCGCGATGAGCATCGACGAGTACGTCGCCTCCCTCCCCGCCGACCAGGCCGCCGTCGCCGACGTCACCGACGGGACGGAGGACCTCACGGCGTCGGCAGACGGCACCCGGTGGAGCCTGAAGATCCCCGGCCCCGACGACGTCGACGAGGCGGCGCTCGACGGCTGGCTGAAGCAGCTCGCCTAGGGTCGCAGGCGCGTCGTCGGGACGATCTCCGAGGTCTGCGACGTGCTCGACCACCGGAGCTGGGCGACGGCGTGCCGGGTGCTGTCGAAGTACTCCACGACGATCGGGACCGCCTGCCCCGCGGTCAGCGTGACGGTGCCGGTGTCGACCTCGCGGGCGTGCTTCGTCCACTTGTCGATCACCAGCGTCCCGTCGACCCACAGTCACACGCCGTCGTCGGACGTCGTCGCGAACGTGTACGTCTGCGAGTACCGCGGCACGACCGACCCGCTCCAGCGGACGGAGAACGTGTCCGCACCGATGCCGCTCACGGGCGCGGCGAGTCCCCAGTCGAACGCGATGCTCGGGTCGATGCGCGAGACCGTGGCGCCCGTGAGGTCTGCGTTGTCGTAGTAGACCGCGCGCAGGCCGCGCAGCCCGAGCGTCGCGGTCAGCGTCGTCGCCGCGGTCGGGGTCGGCCACGTCCGGGTCGCGGCCGTCGAGCACGCTGTTCACCCACCCGGTCGCCAGCGACACGGGGATCATCGCGATCCAGAAGATCGTCAGCCACCCGTTCACGCGACGCATGAAGACGGGATCGTCCTGCACCATCGCCCACAACGACTTCACCGGGCCCACGTCTGCCTCCGTTCGCTGTCGCCCACGGGCGCGCCGATGCTGCGGCCGGACGCTAGCGGCGGGCTCGGGCGGACGCACGTCGAGCAGGAGGTTTCAGTCGGTCGGGTGAGGCATCTCCGACGTGCTCGACGGCAGCCGGTACACCGACACGTGGGACGTGGACTCGCCCGTGAACTCGGCGCCCGTCCAGTCCGCGTGCCGGCTCTCGAGCTCGAACCCGGCGAGCTGCCCCATGAGGTCGAGCTCCGCGGGCCACACGTACCGGTGCGGGCTGCGGAACAGCTGCGCGTCGGTCCCGCCGAAGTGGACGTGGTGCGAGACGACGTGCTGCGCGAGCACGTCGTACGTGTCGAGGCCGAGGTACCCGGGCTCGATCGCCCACACCGTGGCCCCGACGCCGGGCGGGAGGACGCGCAGCTGCGGCACCCACAGCTCGATGACGAACCGCCCGCCCGGTGCGAGGTGCCGCGCGGCGTTGCGGAAGCACTCGACCTGCTCGGCCTGGGTCAGCAGGTTCGAGATGGTGTTGAACACGAGGTAGACGAGCGAGAACCGGCCGGGTGCCCGCACGGTTGCCATGTCGCCGATCACCACCGGGATGGTCTTCTCGTCGACCTTCGTGCGCAGCACGTCGACCATCGGCTGCGACAGCTCGATGCCGGTCACCGGGACGCCGCGCTCGGCCAGCGGGACGGCGACCCGGCCGGTGCCGATCGCGAGCTCGAGCACCGGGCCGCCGTCCGCGAGCGCCGCGAGCCGGTCGACCGTCGGGCCGAGCACCTCGGGGGCGAACATGCCCGTGCCGGGGGTGTCGTAGCGGGCCGCGGCGTCGGCGGTCCAGATCTGCTGCTCTGCTGCCACGACGTCGACCGTGGCACCGGCCACGGACGGGCGTCCACGGGTTTCCCGCCCGCGGGCTACGTGCCGCTCTTCCTCGTCGGGGCCGGGAACGGCGTCCGGCCCTCCGCGAGGGCGTCGGTGAGCTGCTCGATGCGGCGGGCCCGCGTCTCGGGGCGCACGGCCGTCTGGACGCGGTTGACGAAGGCGAACCGGTTGCGACCGTCCAGCGCGGCGAACACGTCGGTGAGGTCGCGCGCGGCCAGGGCGGCGGCGAGGTCGTCGGGCACGACGGCGGTGGCGGGTCCGTCGTACGCGGCGTCCCAGCGGCCGTCGGCCTTCGCCCGCTCCACCTCGGCCAGGCCGGCGGGGCGCATCCGCCCCTCGGCGGTGAGCCGTTCGATGCGGTCCCGGTTGATCTTCGACCACACGCTCCTCGGCCGCCGCGGCGTGAACCGCTGCACGTACCACTCGTCGTCGAGCCGCCGGGCGATGCCGTCGATCCAGCCGAAGCAGAGGGCCACGTCCACGCCCCTCGTCCAGTCGATCGACGCGACTCCGGAGCCCTTCTTCGCCATCCGCACCCACACGTGCGTGGCCGTCGACGCGTTCTCGACGAGCCACTCCTCGAACGCGTCGTCGTCCGCGAAGAACACCGCGTCGGTGTGGTCCATCGACATGGCCGCAGCCTAGGGCTGGCCTCCCACACCCCCTGGCGCTAGGTTCGCGCGGTGCCGCTCTCACCCGACGAGTACCACGCGCGCGCCCTCGCCGCGGCCGACGCGGACGGCCGGCTCCCCCGCTCGCCGATGACCGACTGGGACATCTTCCCGTTCGAGCCCGACGGCCTCACGGTGCGACCGCTCGCCGCGCCGGTGCTCCCCGAGCCGCCGCGTGCGGGCAGCGGCGGCGTCGACTGCCGTTCGTGCGAGGACCAGAGCCTCGCGGTGTGGCGCGACGAGCACTGGCTGCTGCGCACGTTCTCCAGCACCGGCGGGGCGCCGCTGACGGTCCTGCTGGAGTCGCGTGCGCACGTCGACTTCCCGGACCTGCCCGACGAGCGTGCTGCCGAGCTCGGCGTCCTGCTGGTCCACGTGGTGCGGGCGATCGAGGAGTTGCCGCACGTCGCGCGTGCGCACGTGAGCAAGTGGGGCGACGGCGCCGAGCACCTCCACGTGTTCTTCTACGCGCGGCCGGCGGGGATGAGGCAGATGTTCGGGGCGTTCATGCAGCTGTGGGACGACCTGCTGCCGGACGTGCCGGTCGCCGAGCGGGACGCCGACGCCCGCTCGGTGGCGGAGTCGCTGGTCGCGTCCTACGGCGGTGAGGTCGTCGGCGTCGGCCCGGCCCGGTAGAGCTCGACCTCCGCCTCGAAGAGGTCGAGGAGGCTGCCGGAGGCGAGCGCGCACGCCACCACCAGCGGCGCGAGCAGCGCCACCACGTCACGACGGACGGCCGCGCGGGCGGGTCACCGGCGCGTGAGCCGCAGCACCGGGATCGTGCGGGTCGTCTTCTGCTCGTACGAGCGGAAGCCCTCCGACCGCTGCTTGAACCGCTCCCACCCGGCGTCCCGCTCGGCACCGGTGAGCTCGACGGCCCGCACCGCGACGGTCCCGTCGTCCGGGGTCTCGATCTCGACGTCCGGCCCGGCGAGCAGGTTGTGGTACCAGCCGGGGTTGTCGGGCGCGCCGCCCTTCGAGGCGGCGATCAGCCAGGCGTCGTCGCCCTCCGGGATCGCCGCGACCGGGCTCACGCGCTCCTGCCCCGTGCGGGCGCCGCGGTGGTGGAGGAGGACGAGTCCCTTGCCGAAGCCCATGGTCGTGACGTTCCCGCCGTTCGCGCGGAACTCGTCGATGATCTGCTGGTTCCAGTCCGACATGCCGTCAGTCTGAGCGGGCCGGGCCGGTGCCGCACGCGCAGTCCACCCCCGCGGTGCTCACGGTCGCGCGGGCCGCGACACTAGGGTGGTCGGCAGTCCAGCTGCGGGCGTCGAGGAGGAGCTGTGGCACGGGTGACCAGCGCGGACGTCGCTCGGGAGAGCGGCGTCTCGCGGACGACCGTGAGCTACGTGCTGAACGCGAAGCACGGTGTCACGATCACGGAGGCGACGCGCCTGCGCGTGCTCAGCACCGCCGAGAGGCTCGGCTACACCCCCTCGGCCGCCGCGCGGACCCTGCGGTCCGGGCGCAGCGACCTCGTCCTGTGCGTCCTGCCGAACTGGACCGTCGGCCCGGTCATCGACACCCTCATCGACCACCTCACCACCGAGCTCGCCGACCACGGCCTGTCGATGCTCGTCTACAACGGCCGCTCGAACCGGCCGCTCGCCGAGCTGTGGCGGGCCGTCACGCCGTGCGCCGTCCTCGGGCTCGGGGCGTTCACCGAGTCCGACGCGCAGGCGATGCGCCGCGCCGGCATCCAGGTGGTCGGCTCCGCGCTCGACGAGGACCCGCACCCCGAGATCTTCGTCGTGCCGCAGGCCAACATCGGCGGCCTGCAGGTCGAGCACCTCGCCGAGCGCGGCCACCGCGTCATCGCGTACGCGGCCCCCGCCGACGACCGGCTCGCTGCGTTCGCCGACCGGCGCCTGCGCGGCGTCGTCGCCGAGTGCTCGCGGCGCGGGCTGCCCGAGCCCGTCGTGGCACCCGTGGACCTCGACGTCGCGTCCGCCGTCGCGGCCGTGCGCACCTGGCGCTCCGGCTCGTCCCCCGTGACCGCGGTCGCCGCGTACAACGACGAGGTCGCGCTCGCCGTCCTGTCCGGCCTGCGCGCCGAGGGGCTGCGCGTGCCCGAGGACGTCGCCGTGATCGGCGTCGACGACATCCCGACCGCGCGCCTCGCCGCCCCCGCGCTCACCACCGTGTGGCAGGCCATCGACGCGCAGGCGTCCTACCTCGTGGCGTCCGTGCTCGCCGCGCTCGACGACGACGTGGAGCCGCCGCAGCGGCCCGACGACGTGTTCCACGTGATCGAGCGCGACTCGACCTGATCGGACGATCCGCGGGGCAGACACGCGTCTGCCCCGCCGAGGTGATCGCGCGTGTCCTCGCCACCGGAGGCGGGCACGTTCGGTACGACGGGGACTCGACGGGGGCCTTCTTCACGACTTGCGTCAGCACTTGTCGAGAACAAGGACGAGTGCATGCCGGGCGCAAGACACAGAGAGCTCGGGAAACGTCCGGTCGACCTCGACCACCCACACCTCCCCCGCGCGAGGCGCCCCGCCGGCGG
>JAEWCA010000351.1 GCA_023390875.1 Actinomycetes bacterium | reverse complement strand
CGCACCCGCCTCGAGCTGGCGAACGCGATGTTCGACTACCTCGAGATCTTCCACAACCGGCGCCGCCGACACTCCGCGCTCGGATGGCTGACACCCATAGAGTTCGAGAACCGATCAACCATCACCGTGGCCTGAGAATCCAACGATCCGACTCCACGGAAGCCGGGGCACACCAATCTCGAGGTACCCGGTGAGCGTCACGGTTGCGTTGCGGGTGGCGCCCTCTGCGGGTGCCATCGGGCGATCTGCTGTCATGAGCGCCACGGTCCCGATGCGGTGGACGCCGGCACGAAGCTGGCCCGAGCCGCTCATGACATGCGCCAAACGCGCCTTCGACGGGCACCCGCTGCTGCCTCCGGGACGGAGTGAACGCAGCCTCGCTCACCCCGGGCGGATACCGGGGACAAGCCACAAACAAGCGTGGAAGAGCCACCAGGCGCGTCGGCCGACGCTCCGGACCGTACGGGGCTACCGGACGAGTTGGAGGCCCCGATGCACATCGACGACGAACCGAGCGATCCCCTCGTGCTGCCAGATCGCAAGCCGAGCGCTGCCCGGCGCCGAGCAAACGAGGCCGCGGCTGCCGCGACTGGCGGGGCTTCGGACCTCGGCGCTCCGATGTTCCTCATCGACAATCTGGTCGGAGTCCGCGAGTCGAGCGAGTACGACTACATGCTCTTCGCGAAGATGATTCAGCAGACCCTCGAGCCGCTCAGACACCTGCCCGGCGTTGCACAAGCGCTCGAGCTCGGCGTTTCAGTCTTCGACAAAGGCCCCAAGGGCGAAGACCTACGTCGCCAGCTGGGCGCTCGCGCTCTCACCAAGCCCGGCACGGACCGGGTCGTGGGATACCTGTTCGTGCTCCAGGGCACGTGGTTTCTGTACGCACTGACGTCCGCGGCGAAGACTTCGTCGGACGGTGACAACTTCTGGATCGAGAGCTTGTGCAGCATCCTTCGCGAGCTACGTCCGAAGAACCTCTGGGTCGGGCCGGCGAGTCGAGTCGTTCGTCGCAAGGAGCTCGCCGGCCGTGTGACGCTCGCTTTGAAGGATGTGGGAACACGCATCTTCCCCTTCGAAGCCCGTCACGGCCTCGATCTTCGGGTGATGGCGGACGAGTACACCTGGGACGCCCTCGTGACAGCAGCAGACTTCGACTACAAGAGCACGCTCACCCGCTTGCTCACCGGCACCATCTTCGAACTGAAGAACAACCGCTTCCCGCGCGCAGAGGGAGTCCTCCCACCGGGGTTCTGTTTCGCACGCGAGGGCGGCACTGTGACCCGTCAGGTAGTCCCGGACGTGCGACCGGATTCCCTCGAGATGGTTCGCGACCTGCTCCGAGCGGGCGCTGGTGAGCTGACGGACGCAGAGATCGCGAAGGAGTTCTCGGCGCGCGGGCTGACGGCGCGCAGTCAGCGAAAGAAGGGCGTTCCGGTCGCCGAGCTCGACGATCCTGGCAGAGCAATCCTCGGCGTCTTCCAGCACCTGAAGACCTACGTGACCGGCACCTACACGTTTCGGCTCGAGTGTCCGATCCTGAACCTCGAGGAACTGCACGGGCTTCCGATCCACCGGGTCCACCCGGAGGACAACGGGTTCTTCGAGGTGGACCTCCAGTTCGAACTCCCGCCGGGGGGCTTCGTTGACGAGGCCACGGCCAGGGCACTGACGGAGCGGCGCCTCGATCGGGACTCTGGCACCGCCGGTGCGCAGCTCGACCGCAGCGTCCGAAAGCCGATTGCTGGCCGACGGACATGGGAAGACGACACCTACCAGTACGTCCTGGACTCGGATGAGGACGGTGCATACGTCGTCCGACGGCGACCCAAACCGCCTGCCGGCGCAGAGACTCGAATCAGCAAGGGTGAAGGGGAGATCGTCGGACGTCTACCGGCGGCCGACTTCCACGTGGACGTCGCCCGAGCAGCGGTCGACGGTCTTGGAAAGGCCCTTGCTACCGACCGCCCGGCGACTTCGACGGCGCTGACGTGGTTCGACTCGCTCACGGGCGACCTGGCCAGGTTGCGCTCGGCGGTGGACGCAGGCGAACGCGAGACGCGCAATCTGCGCGCGCTCGCTGGCGCGGCGGCTGACGTCGAGGAACGGCAGCACTACGCCGAGATGGCACGGACGGCAAAGGCGAGTACGAGCAAGGCGCAGGCGGAGCTTGCCGCTGTCCAGGGCCGACTCGCCTTGGCCGCACCGGGAGGGGCTCGTGTCGAGCTCGGCGTCGCGCTCCCCGCGTTCACGCTGCTTGGACGGACCTCGAACAAAGCCCCCTACGAGTTGTACGAGGCGATCCGCGACCACTTGGTCGACCTTCGTGTCGACTGTGCACCTCGCCGCCCGACGGCAACGGTCGAGTTCTGCATCCGTCTCAACTCGAGTGACGGGTCCATCACGCTCGGACCGTTCCGGTTCTCGACTCGCAGCACATCGGTCGGCGTGGCCGGCACCCCAGAGCGGGCACAGGCGTTCCACGAACGGAACCAAGCCCTTCTGGTTCCGTGGATTCTCGGGGAGCAGTCCGCGGCCGAGATTCAGAACCTTGAGGGGATCTCCGAGCGATCGCTGTTCCGCCGCGGGCACACCATGCTCCAGCCGTACATCCCGAACGCGACAGCGCGGTCCGCTCTGCTCGACTGCCCCGTGCCCGAGACCAGAGCCGTCGTCCTCGCTGGTGCGATGGGGTTCGAGTACGACACGCCCTTCAGCGATGAACGTGCCGAACTGATCCGACGGACCTACCTCGACCCGGACTTCGACTGGACGGAGTCGTGGGTGAGCGAGGCCACCGAACTCAAGAGACGGACGCTCGCCTTCATCGACCGCAACAGCGACGACCCGGAGTCGGGTGTCCACCTTGACGATCCGATCGACGCGCTCGGGGTCTCGGAGGTCTTCGTTTACAGGCTCCTGAACTCCGATCCCACGCGCTACACCGGTGCGAGCAGGCGGCCCGCACCGAAGGCCGTGTTGGAGCGCGTACCCGGCTGGCCCGATGGTCGCAGGCCCGAGCGGGCCAGCAGGCGCCTGAGGGTGTTCTCGTGCCGATGGTGCGGAGGCTGGTCGATGTTGCAGCCCCTGCGGGTGCCCGAAGTTTCGGACGAGCTCATCTGCACCGCGTGCGGATGCAGCGCCGGATCTGACGAACCTTGGCCCGCCACCTACCTACAGCTTTGGGACGGGCCGTTCGGGCGCACCGTGAAGGCGAGTTCCGACGCGCTTGGAGCCGCGCCGCGCACGCGGAAGGGAAGCCACATCGTCGAGATGCCCCCGATTCCGCTCATCGGCGCACGGAGACGCGTTGCGTGAGCCAGCGTGCGCGCCCTGGCCTGGCGATGTTTAACGCACATCCGCGTTAATGCGCTACGGTGACGGCATGACACCGCTCGACGGAGCACTGGACAGGTCGCCCGCGATGCTCCTCAACGCTGAAGCTTCCGCGACGCCGACCGGCCGTCCTGTCCACGCCACCACCCTTCGCCGCGACCTGGTCGTCGCCCTCGCGGCCGCTGTGCTGCTGACAACAGCCAGCTACGGCCTTGGCGTCGCCGCCGGTTGGATCTCTGGGGTCGACTGGCTCGAAGCGCTCGCGGTGGCCACGTCGTACGCCAGCACAGCGCTGTGCATCCTCCAGCGCCGGTTCAACTACATCTTCGGCGCGGTAAGCACCGCGTTATATGCCGTGCTCTTCTTCCGGCACGGGCTGGTCGCCTCAGCGTTCCTCAACGTGTACCTGACCCCGCAGCTCGTTTACGGGTGGGTCCGTTGGAGGCGTGACGACCAGACGAGACCGGTCACCTGGCTGATCGCTGACAAGCGGTGGGTCCCGGCATACCTGGGCGTCACGGTCGCGGCGTACGTCGGCGGCGCCTGGTTGGTCGGGCTCCTGAACGGCCAGCTGGCCTGGGCGGACGCGGCGATTCTCGCCGGCTCGATCCTCGCCCAGTTCCTCCTCGACAACAAGCGGATCGAGACTTGGTTCGTCTGGATCGGGGTCAACTTCATCGCGGTCTGGACCTACGTCACGGCCGGCCTCATCCTCGCCGGCGTGCAGTACGTCATCTTCATCGGGACAGCCGTCCTCGGCTTCACTGCGTGGCTCCGGAGCACCCGATGATCGAGCGGGCGTGGGTGCTCATGACTGCGCTGCCGCCGACGACCGGGCACGAGGACCTCATTCGCTTCGCGACAGGGTGTGCCCGGACGGTCCAGGTCGTCCTGTGCACCCAGCCCAGCGAACCGCTCGCGGGTGAGCGCGACGCGGCACTGCGAGCCTTCGCGGCCCGGCCGGAGTTCTGTGGTGCCGTGCGGGTTCACCGCATCCACGAGGAACTGCCGCAGGAACCCGCGGACGCCCCGGACTTCTGGGAGCTCTGGCGCGGGATCATGCGCGGCCTCGGCGCCCGGCCCGGCGACCTGGTGGTCGCATCGGAACCGTACGGGGCGCAACTCGCCTCGGTGGTCGGCGGCCGGTTCATGCCGTACGACCCGGACAGGTCCATCAACCCGGTGAAGGCGACCCGCATCCGGGAGAGCACCATCGAGTCGTTCTCCCACCTGCTGGCCGAGTTCCAGCCCTACCTGCGCAAGCGGGTCACGATCTTCGGCGCAGAGTCGGTCGGCAAGACGACCATGACGAACCGACTCGACGAACTCGGCCTCGCCGCCGCCTTCCCGGAGTGGGCCCGCCCCTACCTCGAGCTCGACGTGGTGGGCCCTGAGGTGACGGCCGAGAAGATGCACGCGATCTGGCAGGGCCAACTGGCTCAGCAACTCGCAGCGGAAGCCATCACGACCCGGCGCGGCCGGGCCTTCATCGCTCAGGACACCGACCTGTTCTCCACGATTGGCTACTGGCTGCTCAAGGGCGCCGACTTCGGGGTACCGACCGTCCCGCCCGCGCTCTGGGCGGACGCCCGCGCGAATGCGAGCGACCTCTACGTCGTGCTCGGCCAGGACGCCGTGCCGTTCGAGGCCGATCCGCTTCGGTACGGCGTTGACCGCCGCGAGTCTGGCGACGCGTTCTGGACTGACCTGTGCGATCAGGCGCACCTGCATTGGGTGCTTGTCGACGAAGCCGATCCGGTAGCCCGTGAGGCGCGGGTGGTCGAGGAGCTCCGTCGGAACTTCGGCAGTCCACTGTCCTACCAGCGTCGTGGGCTCGAGTATCGGCCCGCGGGAGGTGTCCGATGAGACTCCATCGAGACGCCACCGGCAGATCTCTCGAGAACTACCCCCGGCCGTCCGTCGCCGTGGACACCGCCGTGCTGACCGTGGAGGACGGTGAGCTGTGCGTGCTACTCGTCCGCGTGGCCGATGGCGACGACGCGATGGCCTGGCGCCTGCCGGGCACGTTCCTGCATCCCGGCGAGATGCTCTCCGACGCCGTCGCACGCTCGCTGCGGGACAAGGCAGGCTTCGCGGGTCTGCGCCCGCAACAGCTCCACGTCTTCGATAATCCACGGCGAGACGACCGCGGATGGGTACTGTCGGTCGCGCACCTGGACGTCGTTCGCGCCGATCAGATTCCCACCACGGCCCGAACCCGACTGGTTCCGGCCGCCGAGGTTCCTGACCTCCCGTTTGACCACCGCGTCATCATCGACTTTGCGGTCGAGGCGCTACGTCGTCGGTACGAGTCGGCACCCGACCCGCTCGAGCTCATGGATCCGACCGAGCCTGACGGCGCGTTCACGCTGCGCGAGCTGCGTCAAGTTCACCAGGCCGTGGCCGGACGAACGCTGCTCCCGGACACGTTCCGTCGCTCGATGCGAGCCGGGCTCGTGGAGACCGGTCGTCTCAGCCAAGGGCGACGAGGCAAGCCAGCGGAGCTCTACCGCAGACGCGCAGACTGATCGCGAAGGCCCGGCGCCACTTTGCGGGGAACGAGGTTGTCATCCCAGCGACGTATCGCACCCGATCCGGCCACCAACGACCGGCCGCGCCTCCAAGATGTCGCTGTGGCGATTGAACACCCAGCGGAGAACGTCGTCCGGCACCTCATTGACGAGCTTGGTGAGCGCGGCCAGCGCGCGGCCGAGTTCCTCAGCACGGCGCGCACTCTCCTCGACGTCGGCCTCGACAGCGCTCCGCGGATGCCCGAGTCCTTCGTCTTCTGCCTGCGGGAGGCGACCACGTCGATCATCCAGATCCCCCGCAATGCGGGTCGGGCTGACACACGAGGGATCGTCGCCCCGGTCTTGCAGGCACTGGATGAAGTCGAGGCATCCGTGGATGACGCCGGACGGGACGCGGCGCTGGACATCCTCCGCGATCGCCTCCCGAGCCTCAGGCAGCTCCTACAGAGTTGGGTCGAGCGCGACCTCATCGAGGGTCTGATCGAGCGCACCGGTGCTGTGGCCCCAGCCATGCACGCGGAACTCGTAGCTGAGCTCCAAGACATTCGCGGCGGCCTCAACTCGGGCGTGCACAACTCGATCGGCGAGGCCGAGGCACTCGATCTCTACGACCGGCTATGCATCGTTCTGCGACGGCTCTTCACCCCGCCGACGGTCCGCGACCCAGAACTACGCAGGCTCGCAGAGTTGCCCACGCCAACGGCCGACGACCTGGCCGCTCTGCGGGCGCTACTCGTCTCGCCCCAGCACATGCGGACGTTCCTGCAGTCGCTCACCTCACCGACCTGGCTGGATGTCCTCAGAGACGAGGCCCTCTTCGACCCGCCGGAGGATGGCGGCCCTTGGGCCGGCTACGCAGCAGCAGACGCGCTCGCGGCATCCCATGCTCCGCGTTTGGTGGTTTGGTTCGAGGCGATGTACGACCGGTGCCGAGCCAACCCCCTCCAAGCACTTCCGATTCTGCGAGCACTGCAAGATGTCGGCCGCGACTCGCACGAACTGATCCTCAGGATCGTTCGTGAGCACATCACGACCAAGCAGATCCGTGAGCAGGTGTGGGCTCTCGTCGCCCATCTGGATCCGGCGAGCGCGCTCGTGGAGAATCTTGCCGACCTACTGCTGAACGATCACCAGGACGACTCGTGGCTCGTCGACGAGGTCGCCGCCCGCGTCGTCGCCGGCGTCACGCCCGACAACGCACTCAGTCGACTGAGGCTTCTGGCGTACAAGCTCCGGCGGGACGGCGGCTCATCTGCCCTGACATTCGGGCTGCAGCGTGCAGGCAGGCTGGACGACTTGCAGCTGCGCGAGCAGCACGAGCGCCACCTGATCATCCTGGCGGCGTTCGTCTCAGCAATGCTCGCGGCCAACGGTGCCGTGCCCCACGACGAGGTTCTCGCGATCGTGGACATGCTCGACGAAGACACAAGATCGCGAGTGCGTGCGTGGTGGCTCGGGCAGAGCGACGAGAGCACCGTCCCCGAGATGGTCGACGAGATCACCGCTGCGATCGCCACCCGAGAGCCGACGGGTGATGACCTCACGCTCATCGAGCGAATCGGCAGCGGTGTAGACACCGGCGCGTGGTCTGACGCACTGGGGCCCGCCCCTGTCGTCGACAGTCTCGACGACCTGTTCGAGGGCTACAGCGAGGACCGATCGCGGTGTATCCGGGCGTATCGGTGGCTCGGACTCCTGCCGGCCGGCATTGCTGGCCCCTGGGCAGAGATCTGGTCGTGGATGGTCGCCCGGTACGGCGCGCCGACACCGGAGTCGTACACCAACCCGTTTCGCACCACCGTGCTCAGCGGCCGAAGCCCGTTCAGCCGGCCCGAGCTCGAGGCCCTGGAGGTGCCCGAGGCGGCCGCAAAGATCGCGGCCTGGCGACCGGATCCGAACGACTCGATGACGGGCTCCGGAGAGCTCGCACAGACACTGCAGGAACTGATCGCCTCATCGCCGTCGGGATGGTTGGCAGACCCGGTGGCCACCGCGACCGCGCTCCGCGAGCCGACGTACATCACCGCATACCTGCGAGGCACGACGCAGGCGATCAAGGCGGACGCTGAGTACGCAAGTGAGAAGCTCGTCGACGTCGTGGATCTCGCCCTGTCGCAGCCATGGGAACCGAGCGCGATCGGACGGCGGGGTTGGGGCGAGGATGGCTGGGACTCGTGTCTTGACGCCGCTCTCTGGCTTCTCCAGGCGATGTGTGTCCGCGGTATCGAGGACGAGTCCGTCCGAGACCGCGTCTGGCAGATCATCGAAGACATCCTCCGAGGCCCGAGGGCGCTTCGCGAAGCACTCGACGACGATCCAATGACGGCGAGCTTCGCCTCGCGACCCAACGCTCTGCGCACGGTTCTCATGCTCATGTCGCTCGACGCCACCAGCGGCAGGGCGCCCAGGTTAGACGCGTTGGGCCTGCTCAGTGACGCGTTGAACGAGCAGGATCCGTCGGCTCGGGGTTTCCGCGCGGTCCTCGCCGGAAGCCTCGAGTTCCTTCACTCTGTGGTTCCCGAATGGCTCGACGCACATGAGGATCGGATCTTCGCCCCGACGGGGCATCTCGACCTGGGCATCGCGACGATCGAGACGGCGCTGCTCGGATCCCGTCCCGGCAAGTGGTTCATGGAACGCCGTGCGACCGACGTCTTCGACGCGGTGCGCCGCGGAGCAAGACAGGCGCTCGACCATCTGGTCATCGCACATCTCCTCGGCTTCGAGGGCTATCGCCTCGACCGGATCCTGGGACTCCTCGGTACCGAGCGTGAACTCACCAACCAGCTCGGCGAAGCCTTGGGCCGGGTTCTCGACAACGCCGAGGACGCGACCGTCATCGCTCGCGCAGTCCAGTTGTGGAAGGCGGTTCTCGCGGTCGGGACGAGCGAGCAGCTCGCCGGATTCGGCTGGCTTTTCGAGGCGAAGGGCATCGACGACGCCACCTGGCTCACGCTCACGCTGGCGACGGCGCGCCGATCGACGGGTGGCCTGGACCGCGCTTCGCATGTAGCCGAAAGGGCGTCCGCGATGCCTCCCAGCGAGGAGACGCTGGCCCTGCTGGACGTCCTGGTACGCCACCCCCGAATCGGCTGGGCGAGCCTGCGCGTCCACGAAGTCGCCGCGCGACATCTGACCGACGCAGCCACGCTCTCGGACACCACTGCCTACCGTCGACTGGCCGCAGCACTCGCTGAGCGTGGCCTGACGCCGTAGATCGCGGGAGCGCTTCGGAGCGATGGGCACTGACGCGCAGCGGTGCCGACGAGGGTGCCGCGTCACCCCGACGACGCCGTGGCTGTTCCCTTGAGATTCCCTGATTCCCGTCGTTCCCTGGCGTTCCTCGGGGTTTCCTTCCCGTACCCGCCGGGGCGAGACTCAAGGTCAGTGCGGGCTCATCATGCGGGCCAGGACTACCGCCGAGCGGTTGCGCGCTTCCCTGACACGGAAGAGGTCACTGGTTCGATCCCAGTATCGCCCACCAGCATCACTGCAGGTCAGCCCCGGCTCCGGCCGGGGCTTTCGTGTATCCGCCCCGGCCGGAGCCCGCGTCACGGGCGGGGAGGGCTCAATGCACGTGGCCGCCGGACAGGTGCCTCGCGAGGAACCGCCCCGCGGTGTCGAGGGCGCGCCGCGCCTCGTCGAGCCTGTGCGCGAAGTGCTGGAACACGTGCGGTGCGCGCGCAACGACCTCGAACGTCACGTCGACGTGCGCGGCTGCCGCGCGAGCGACGAGCCGGGTGGCGTCGTCGAGCAGCACCTCGTTCGTCCCGACCTGCACGAGCAGCGGCGGCAGGCCGGTGAGGTCGGCGAGGACGGGGCTGGCGAGCGGGTCGGCCGGGTCGTGGCCGTCGAGGTACTGCGCGGCGTACTGGGCGATGTCGGCGGCGTCGAAGACGGCGTCGTCCTGCTCCTTGGCGTGCAGGCTCTCGCCGGACAGGGTGAGGTCGACCCACGGCGACATCACGACCGCCGCGGCGGGGAGCGGCAGGCCGGCGTCGCGCGCGGACACGAGCAGCGCGAGCGCGAGGCCGCCGCCCGCGGAGTCGCCGGCGACGGCCAGGTGACCGGGCTCGACGCCGCCGTCCAGGAGCGCGCGGTAGGCGTCCAGCGCGTCCTGCGGGCCTGCCGGGAACGGGTGCTCGGGCGCGAGTCGGTAGTCGAGGGAGTACGCGGTCGTGCGGGCACGCCGGGCCAGGGCGGTCGCGAGCCCGGCGCCGGACCGGGCGGAGCCGATGACGTAGCCGCCTCCGTGCAGGTAGAGCAGGGTGCCGCCGTCGGCGTTCCGGGGCTCGAGCCGCAGCGCGGGGACGCCGCCGAGCGCGACGTCGGTGACGGTCACGTCGTCCGGCGCGGGTCGTGCGGTGAGCTGCTCGTAGCCCGCGCGCTGCTCGGCGAGCGTGACGGGTTCACGAGGGGCGGTGCGGAACTCGGTGTCGATCGCGGTGAGCTGGTCCTGGGACATGTCGCCTCCGGTTTGACGTGATGGATAGATTCCTGGTCAACCATCAGACCCCAAGATGCATTCCCAGGAATGCATATCCGCCACGCAGGAGGCGCCGGTGACCGACCCGGGTGCGGTGCTCGTCGACCTGGTCCGGGTCGAGACACGGCTCTACAACGCCGTCGACGCCCGGCTCAAGGCCGCCGGCGGGCTGACCCTTCCCCAGCTCGAGGTCCTCACGCTGGTCCGCGACCTGCCGGGCTGTCGCGTCCTCGACATCTCCCGCACGATCTCGATCACCATCGGCGCCGCGAGCAAGTCCGTCGACCGGCTCGAGGAGCAGGGCTGGTGCCGCCGCACGGTCGACCCGCACGACCGACGGTCGTCCACGCTGTCGCTGACCGTCGACGGACGGGCGGCCGTCGACCGCGCGGAACCGGTGTTCGAGGCCGCCACCCGCGACACCCTCGGCTCGCTCCTGCCCGCGCGGGACCTCGACCGGCTCGCGGATCTCCTGCGCGCGCTCCGGTCCGCGCTCCAGGCCCCCGCCGACCGCACCCCGTAGCCGGGCGGGGCGCACCCGAGCGCTACAGGACGGCGCCGATCGCGTCGAGGTCGAGGGACGGGACGAACGCCGGATCCTCGTACAGGGCCTTCAGTGCGTCGCGGTCCATCCCCACCAGGTCCGCGGCCGCGAACCGCTGCTCCGCGCCGGCCTCGACCCACGCCGCCTCCCAGACCTCCGCGAGCGTGAGCGCGCCGTCGGCGAGGACGTCGACGGTGGCGTCGCCGAAGTCCCGCCACAACGCGTCGAGGACCGCGTGGCTGTGCGTCGGGTTCTTCGTCTGACCCGTCTGGGTCGCGGCGTACGCGTCGACGAGCGCGAGGGCGTCGATCGCGTGCGCGGCGCGGTCCATGAGCTGCACGACGGCGACGGCCGCCTCCTGGCCCGACGAGATGCGCGGGCGCGGCTGCTGCGCGAGGGCCTGCGCCGCGGCCGGCAGGCGGGCCAGGATGTCGTCGGACTTGTAGTCGACCAGGTACGACTCGAACGCCGAGTGGACCCCGTGCCCCTTGCCCTCGTCAGGCCCGGAGTCGATCCCGTCCGCGAGGTGCGAGCCGTGCAGCGGCTGGCTGGCGTCGCCGACGTAGTGCGCCATGAGCCCGGCGGCGCAGACGTAGCGGTGCAGGTCGCCGTCGTGCAGGGCGGCGACGAGCTCGTCGTAGAACTGCCAGACCCGGAACGGCAGCAGGCCTCGCTTCGACGACTCGGTCTCCCCCAGGGCGTCGTACGTGGCGCGCCACACGCTCACGTCGACGTTCGCGGGGTCCTCGACGCAGCGGTCGCGCAGCGTGGCGCCCGTCGCGTCCGGGACGTCGATGTCGGCGTAGTGGGTCGGGTGCTCGGGGCCGCTCGTGCCGTGACCGCTGAACCCGGTGTCCCGGCCTCCGGGCACCTTGGTGGGCAGGTTCTTCCAGATCAGGTCGGGGACGTCGGCGAGCGGCATGAACCCGCCGTTGTTCTTGGCGTCCTTCGTGGCCTGGTCGATGGCGTGCGCGTCGAACCCGTCGAGCGGGAAGCTGATGCGGTCGACGTTCTCGCGCATGAGCGTCCGCAGCCCGGGCGATGTCACCTGCCCGCACGCGAGGGCCGCGATGCCGTAGTGGCCGGTCTTTCCCCAGAACGGCTGGGCACCGCGGTTGTGGTCGACCACGAGCTCGACGTCCAGCAGCCGCAGGACGTTGGTGAGGTTCGCCGCGAGCGTGAAGTTGAAGTTCGTCGTGCCGCCGTCCGCGAGGAAGCTCTGCCCGCCCCACTGCAGCGCGATCGGCCGCAGCCGGTCCGTGCCGTCCTCCAGCAGGTGCCACATCGTGCCGGAGTCGCCCGGCTGGGAGCCCGGCGTGCCGGGCATCGGCGCGATGAGCAGGTCGGTGACCTCGTCGTACCCGCCGATGCTGCGGTGGCGGTAGAACAGGGCGACGATGCGGCCGTCCAGCCGGCCCGAGGCGGCACCGAACGCGACGACGTGCGCGTCGACGAGCCGGGTGCCGATGTTGCGCTCGCTCAGGTCGGCGAGCGCGCCGAGCGGCGGCAGGCCGTAGATCTGCGACGTCCACCGGTCCAGGTCGGTCATCTCCACGAGGCCCGCGTCCAGGGTGAGGTACGTGCGTCGGGCCGGGAAGTCGGGGTACACCTCGGGAAGCGGGCGCCGGGTGAGCTGCTTGCTCGCGGACGTGCCCACCGTGACGCGTCGCCCACGGAGCAGCGTCGCGACGGGTGAGCCCTCGGGGCCGGCGACGTGGCGGCTCGTGAGCGCGTAGACGGTGTGCCCGTCCGTCACGAGCCCGCCGACGCTCGCCACGTGGTCGACGCCCTGCGTGCGGGAGATGAGCGGGAACCCGCCGCCGACCACGGACTTCGGCCACGTCCACGCCGGCAGCAGGTCGCGTGCCGGCTCCTGGGGGTCGACCTTGACGACGCACACGGGCACGGTCCGGCCGTCGGGCATGTACAGCGTCCTGGGCACCATGTCGCCCGGCGCGACCTTGCCCTCGCCGCTGCCGAAGTCCTCGCGGTCGAGCCAGGTGTCGACCAGCACGAGCACGCACGGCCACGAGTACGGCCGGACCTCGCTGTTCGCGAACGTCCGCGCCTCCTGGTGGGCGGCGGCGCGGAGCTCGGCCCGGGCGGACTGGTCCTCGTTGGGCCACGGGTCGCCGGTCCGGACGTAGTACAGCCCGACGGCGGTCCCGACCACGTTCGCGAGCGACGTGAGGTGCCAGTGGTAGTTGTCGCGGGCCTCGAGCAGGTCCCGGAGCGACAGGCTCGCGTAGCTGCGTTCCACTGCCAGACGATCCATGGTGACCCCTCCTCCGCGCACGGCTCTCGGCCGGGCTGCGGCGACGGCCCACCTCCCACGGTAGGTCGGCGTCGCGGTGCCCCATGAGGGCCGTCGGTCCGCCCGTCCGGGCAGCGGAGGTGCCCGATGAGGCACCCCGCAGGCGTGCGTGGCGTCGTGCGCCGGTGCGGCGTGCGGTTGCGGGGGGTTCCGGACGGCAGTCCAATGCCGGGAGGGGGCCGATCCGAGGAGGTGCACACCATGGACACGACCGGCTGGATCATCGTCGCCGTCGTGGTCGTCCTCGTCGTCGTCGCGATCGCCCTGCTCGTCGGGCGGCGCGGACGGGGACGGGCCGACGCGCAGCGGGCGAAGGCGCAGGAGATCCGCGACAAGGCGGCGGCCGACCAGGTCGAGCTGCAGCGTCGCGAGGCGGAGGCGGCACGTCTGGACGCGCAGGCCCGTCTCGCGCAGGCGGAGGCCGACTCGCGCGCGGCCGACGCGGCCGCGTTGCAGAACGAGGCCCGCGTGCGCGCCGAGCAGGCGAGCGGGTCACGCTCGGAGCTCGACGAGCGGTTGCGGACCGCTGACCGGATCGACCCGGACGTCACGGTCGACGACCCGAACCGCGAACCGCGGGTCTGAGCGGCGCCGCCACACCGACGTCGGTCGGAACCGGTCGCGCGGTCCGCGAGTGCGAGCGCGGCGGACGCCGCGCCGAGCGTCAGGCGTGCGCGAGCATCGCCTTCGCGAGCGCCGTGTGCGTGACGATGCCCGTGACGAAGCCGCCGCGGATCGCCGCGACCGCGGCGCCGGCCTTCTGCGCGGCGTAGACCAGCGCGATGACCTCGGGGATCCGGTGGAGCTGCTCGGCCGGGATGTTGATCATCCGGTCCGCGAGCGGCACGGGCAGGACGTCGCCGCCGGCGTCGAGCAGCGCGCCCGACACCTCCGCCCGCACGCCGCGGTCGGTGAGCTGCTCGCGCTCCGCCGGTGAGACGGCGTCCCACACCGTCGAGTACGGCGGGTCCCAGCTGCCGAGGCCGACGACCGCCTTGGTCACCGACGCGCACTGCTCCATCGCGCGCGCGACCTCGGGCTGGCGCCGCAGCACGGCGGCCGTGGTCGCGTCGGCGACGATCATCGGCGCGTAGAAGAAGTACGCCGGTCCGCCGCCGACGCGCGCGACGTCGCGGACGAGGTCGACGGAGCTGCCGTCGTCG
>JAEWCA010000319.1 GCA_023390875.1 Actinomycetes bacterium | reverse complement strand
GCCCAGACGGGCGCCCTGCCGGTCGTCCCCGCACCCGCGCCGCCCACGCAGGAGCCCGCCACGGCCGTGCCGACACCGGCCGAGCCGGCCGTCCCCGCCGCCTCGTCGGTCGACACCCCCGGCCAGGTCGCCACGCTCTGACGCGGTCCTACGCTCGGAGGATGGGCGACGGCCCCGACCTCGCACCCGGAACGGCACCCGACCCCGCACGCTCCGACGACGTCGCGGAGGCCATGCGCGCGCTCGACCGCACCGGGTTCCTCCCCGCCGCCGTGCGGGACCGGGCGGCGGAGGACCGCCCGCTGCCGTTGTGGCACGGCCAGACGAGCTCGCAGCCGAGCACGGTCGCGGCGATGCTGCGCCTGCTCGAGGTGCCCGTGGGGGCGCGCGTGCTCGACGTCGGCGCCGGCTCCGGCTGGACGACGGCGCTGCTCGCGCGTCTGGTCGGTCCCGCCGGCACCGTGCTCGGCCTCGAGCTCGACCCCGAGCTGGCCGTGTGGGGTGCGCAGAACGTCGCCGCCGCCGCGATGCCCTGGGCCGTCGTCGAGCAGGCCAGGCCCGGCGCGCTGGGGCGGCCCGTCGACGGCGGCTGGGACCGGATCCTCGTGTCCGCCGCGGCGCGACGCATGCCGGCCGAGCTCGTCGGGCAGCTCGCCGACGGCGGCCGGCTCGTCATCCCCGTGCGGTCGACCATGCACCTCGTCGTCCGGCGCGGCGACCACGTCGACGACACCACGCACGGCTCGTACACGTTCGTCCCGCTGCGCTGACCGCGCCGGCCCGGCACGGGCCCCCGGGACGGCCGTCCTGGACGCCCACCCGGGTGGACCGCCCCGGACGGGTCACCGGGCTTCGTCGCGTCGCAGCGCGCTGACCTGCACGTCCACCCGCGGAGTCACAACCGGTCGCACCGATATCTGCGCAGAAGGTGACGAATGGTGTAACTGGTCAGTACGGTGCACGAGGCGCTGCGTGTGACCTGTGACACGCGGCGCCGACCGATCCGCCACGAGCCCGGGGATGTACCCATGTCGCGTCGCCCACTGCTTGCCGCCGTCACGGCTGTGACCTTGTCCGTCAGCACCGCGTTCGTCGGTGTCGAAGCGGCGTCCGCGGCCCCGCCGACAGCCGGGCCACAGGCCGGGAGCTCGGACAGCCTCGACCCCGCGGTCGTCGCGAAGCTCTCGAACGAGCTCGCCGGGGCGCAGGGCAAGGTCACGGCGTTCGTCCAGCTCGACACGAAGTCCGGCGCCGAGGTCGCCAAGGCCGGCGGCAGCCCCGCGGCCGTCCAGGACGCCGCGCAGGACGCCGAGGCGCTCGCGGCCGACGTCGTCCCCCAGGAGCTCAGCGCGGCGACGGTGAAGTCCGACGAGCCCCAGCGCATCGGCACCACCACCAACCTGGTCGCCGGCACGCTCGTCACGGGTGACGCCGCGCAGGTCAAGGAGATCGCCGAGTCGCCCGACGTCGTCGCCGTCTACCGCGTCGTCCCGAAGAAGGCGACGAACGCGCACAGCGTCTCGTTCGTCAGGGCGCTGCAGACGTGGCAGAACACCGGCGTGACCGGCGAGGGCGTCCGGATCGGCATCATCGACACCGGCCTCGACTACACGCACGCCGACTTCGGGGGCCCCGGCACGGTCGAGGCGTACGAGCAGGCCTACGGCGTGGACGGGTCGGCCCCCGTGCAGCCCGGCCTGTTCGACCCGGCCAAGTTCGCCGGCGGGTACGACTTCGCCGGCCCGCTCTACGACGCGAGCGGCGACACGCCCGGCTCCACGACGGTCCCCGCGCCCGACGAGAACCCGATCGACGCGCCCTACACGGGCGGCAACGACGGGCACGGCTCGCACGTGGCCGGCACCGCGGCCGGCTTCGGCGTGCTGCCGGACGGCACGACGTTCCGCGGCGACTACTCCTCGCTCACGGACGTCTCCGACTGGCAGGTCGGCCCCGGCGCCGCACCGGGCGCCGAGCTCTACTCGCTCAAGGTGTTCGGCGACATCGGCGGGTCGACCAACCTCACCGCGATGGCGCTCGACCGTGCCGCCGACCCCAACGGCGACGGCGACTTCAGCGACCGCCTCGACGTCCTCAACCTGTCGCTCGGCAGCGACGGCTCGCCCGCCGACGACCCGGACAACCTGCTCATCGACCGGCTGTCCTCGCTCGGCACCGTCGTGGCGATCTCGTCGGGCAACGCCGGCGACGTGACCGACATCGGCGGCAGCCCGGGCAACGCGCAGACCGCGATCACGGTCGCGAACTCGGTCGGCGACCCGCAGACGCACGACGGCATCGAGGTCACGGCCGCGGCCGACGCGTCGCTGGTCGGCCTGCACGCCGGGCAGAACTCGGTGAACTACGCCGGTCCCGACGTCACGGCCCCGGTCGCGTTCGTCGGCTCCCGGTTCTCCGGCTGCACCGCCTTCACCGCAGCCCAGGCCGCGGCGGTCGCGGGCAAGATCGCGTACCTGTGGTGGGACGACAACGACGCCACCCGCGCGTGCGGCTCGGCGACCCGGTTCAACAACGCCGCGGCGGCCGGTGCCGTCGGGGTGCTGCTGCCCACCGAGGAGACCGTGTTCCGGGCCGGCATCGCGGGCAACGCCACGATCCCCGGCGCGCAGATGACCGCACCGGTGACCGACCTGCTGCTCCCGGAGATCGAGGCCGGCACCCTCACGGTGCACATCGGGCCGTCCCTCGCGGGCGCGGTCTCGGAGAGCGTCACGGGTGACGTGCTCAACCCGAGCTCGTCGCGCGGCGTGCACGGCTCGCTCGGCTGGAGCAAGGTCGACGTCGCGGCGCCGGGCACGGAGATCTTCTCCGCGGCCTCGGGCAGCGGCAACCAGCCGAACAAGCTGTCGGGCACGTCGATGGCCTCGCCGCTCGTCGCCGGCATCGCGGCGCTCGTCCGTTCGGCGCACCCGTCGTGGGACCAGCCGGAGGTCAAGGCCGCGGTCGTCAACACCGCGACGCACGACGTCTTCAACGGCCCCAACCACACGGGTGACGTGTACGGCCCGCAGCGGGTCGGCTCGGGCCGCGTGGACGCCCTCAACGCGGTGTCGACCAACGTCATCGCGTTCAACTCCGCGAACCCGCGGCTCACGTCCGTGTCGTTCGGCGTGGTGAACGTCGGCACCGCCCCGGTGGTGCAGAAGAAGACGGTGACCGTGCGGAACCTCGGCTCGTCGAGCCAGCGGTTCTCCACCTCCGTGAGCACCGCCACCACGGCGGGCGGCGCGACGATCACCGCGACCCCGGCCAGCTTCACGCTCGCCGCGGGCCGCACGCAGATCGTCACGCTCACGCTCACGGCCGACCCGGCCACGCTGCAGCGCGACCTCGACCCCACGTCGGAGGCCGTGCAGAGCGGTGTCCCCCGCGAGTACGTCGCGGAGGTCGCCGGCCGGCTCGTCCTCACGTCCGGCTCGCAGGAGCTGCGCGTCCCGGTGCAGGCCGCACCGCGGCCCGTGAGCGACCTGCACGCCAACCCGGTCGCGTTCGCCGACCCGGGTGTCGCGACCGCCGGTCTCGACCTCGACGGCACGGGCGTCGCGTCCGGCGGCTGGTACTCGCTGACCACGCCGCTGATCCTCGGTGCCACGAGCCCGAAGCTCGAGGACTCGCCGGGGCTCCAGACGTCGGAGTCGGTGCGCAAGTCCGGTGACATCCGGTTCGTCGGGTGGGCGTCGACGGCACCGCAGGTGGCGGCAGGCGGCGGTGACCCCGCGGACGGCCTGCTCGGCATCGGCATCGCGACCGACGGCGACTGGGCGTCCCTCGCGGGCGGCGGCTCGTCGAACACCACGTTCCTGCCGGTCATCGACATCGACGTGGACGGCGACGGCGCGTACGACCTCGAGACGGTCGTGCAGAAGCTGTCCGACTCGGAGGACATCACCGTCGCGGCGACGTTCGACTACAACACCGGCGACAACCTCTCCGTCGAGCTCGTCAACGAGTTCGCCGGTGACGTCGAGGCAGGCATCTTCGACAACAGCGTGCTCGTCGCGCCGATCCCGGTGAGCCTGTTCCCGGCCGGTTCCACGCCCACGATCCACACGTGGACGTTCTCCGGCTACGCGGAGGACCCGAGCAACGTGCTCGACCAGGCGGACGACTTCACGGTCAACCCGTACGACCCGCCGTTCTGGTTCGAGAACGACATCGTCGGCACGTTCTCCTCGCTCGGCGCGGGCGACGCGTCGATCCCGGTGCACAAGGGCACCGGGGCCGCCGACGGCAAGCTGCTCGTGCTCCAGCACGCCAACAGCGCCCCGTCGAACCGCGCGCAGGTGGTCGACGTGACCGTGCCGGTCGCGACCGCGACGACCACGTCCCTCGCGGTCACGGGGACGCTGGTGGCCGGCAAGACGCTCACGCTCACCGCGACGGTCGCCCCGCCGGCGGCCACGGGCAGCGTCTCGTTCCGCGACGGGGACACCGAGGTCGCCACGGCCCCGGTCGTCAACGGCACGGCCGTCGGCAAGGTCAAGGCCGGCGGCGGGACGCACACCTACACCGCGGTCTTCGTCCCGGACACGCCGTGGTACCTCGGCTCGACGTCGAACGCGGTGACGGTCACGGTCGCACCCTCGACGTCCACCACGAAGCTGTCGCTGTCGAAGACGAACGTGCCGTACGGCACGGCCGTCAAGGCCACGGTGACGGTGACGGGCGCGTCGGCGGCGCCGGCCGGACCCGTCGAGATCCGTGAGGGCAGCACCGTGGTGTCCACCGGGACGCTGAGCGTGTCCGGGCTGGTCGGCACGGCGGTCGTCGACCTGCCGCGCAACCTCAACAGCGGCCAGCACAAGCTCGTGGCCGTGTTCCCGGGCACCACCGACGTCTCGACGTCCAAGAGCGGTGCCGTCACGCTGACCGTCACCAAGGTGTCGTCGCACGTCGTGGTCTCGACGCCGTCGTGGACGGTGCCCGCCGGCTCCAAGCCGGTCGTGACCGTCAAGGTCACGGGCGACGTCGCCGGCGCCCCGGCACCGACCGGCAGCGTGACCGTGCTGCTCGGCCTGCGCGCGGTCGGCACGGTGCCGCTCACCAACGGCGTGGCGACGCTGACGCTGCCGGCGGTGCAGTCCAGCTCGCTCGTCATCGCCATCTACCCCGGAGACCAGAACCACTACTTCGGGGCGATGGGTCGGACGCTGATCGTGCAGTAGCACCCGCCTGACGAC
>JAEWCA010000268.1 GCA_023390875.1 Actinomycetes bacterium | reverse complement strand
CCACCATGTGGCGCTTCACCTTGAACGAGGGCGTCAGGTAGCCGTTCTCCTCGGTGAAGTCCTCGGCGATGATCGCGAACTTGCGGATGCCCTCGGCGCGCGACACCTGGGCGTTGGCGTCGTCGATCGCCTTCTGGACCTGGGCGAGCATGCACGGCAAGGAGGCCATGTCGATCGAGGACGCGGCCAAGGACCCGGACGTCCTCGCGGCGCTCGACGCCGCCGTGACGCGCGCCAACCAGGCCGTGTCGCGCGCGGAGTCGATCCGCAAGATCCGGGTGCTGCCCGAGGACCTCACCGAGGCGAACGGCTACCTGACGCCGTCGCTCAAGGTGAAGCGGGCGCTCGTGCTCAAGGACTTCGCCGCGGACATCGACGCGCTCTACGTGGACACGCGGCCGGAGCACGCCGCGGGCTGACTTTCGCCCGGGGTACGCCTTGTGAGACCCGGACGAACCGGCGCATTCTGGACATCGGGCAGGCTGCCGGGGGCCACCTGCCCGTCCAGCCGCCGCCCCTCGTGACCCGCCCCGACGCGTCGCCGCCCGTCGGGACCCCGGCGACGACCAGCCCGCGCACGCCCCCACCAGCGAGGGGGAGCCATGCCCAAGAAGAACGGCGGCGGCGGCCACATGCCGAACGAGCCCGACCACCCGGCCACCGCGCCGCCGCGGTCGACGCTGTCGCACGGCTGGTGCGGCACGATGGAGGAGCACCGCAAGCTCCTGTCCACGTCGGAGATGTACGCCCGCGCCCGCTCGTCGATCGAGAACAACGCGCGCGCCCGGCGCACGGCCCGCTTCACGGGCGTCGTGCACATCCCCGTCGTCGTGCACGTCGTGTACAGCAACGCCGCGCAGAACATCTCTGACGCACAGGTGCAGTCGCAGATCGCGGTGCTGAACCGTGACTACCGGGCGACCAACCCGGACGTGGCGAACGTGCCGGAGGTGTTCGCGCCGCTCGTCGCCGACTCCCGCGTCGAGTTCCACCTCGCCACGACCGACCCCGACGGGAACGCGACGAGCGGCATCACCCGCACGTCCACGACGACCACGTCGTTCCCGCAGGACGGCAACCCCATCAAGTTCACCGCGCACGGCGGGCACGACGCGTGGCCGTCGGACCGGTACCTCAACATCTGGGTGAGCACGATCCACGGCAGCCAGGGTGGCCTGCTCGGCTACGCCCAGTTCCCCGGCGGCCCGGCCGAGACCGACGGCGTCGTCATCGCCGACACCGCGTTCGGCGACACCGGCACGGCTGCGGCACCGTTCAACCTGGGCCGGACGGCGACGCACGAGATCGGGCACTGGCTGAACCTGTTCCACATCTGGGGCGACGACGGCACGGGCTGCGCAGGCTCCGACGAGGTGGACGACACCCCGAACCAGGCGAGCGAGAACTACGGCACGCCCACGTTCCCGCACGTGAGCTGCAGCAACGGCCCCAACGGCGACCTGTTCATGGACTACATGGACTACACGGACGACGCCGCGATGTTCATGTTCACGCACGGCCAGGCCGCCCGGATGGCCGCGACGCTCGACGGCGCTCGCGCGTCCTTCCTCGACGTGGGCGCACCCGCCACGGCGACACCCGAACCCGCGGGCCCGGTCGTGTCCTGGGATGCGGACCGCATCGACGCCTTCGTCATCGGCACCGACCGCGCGATGTACCACAAGTGGTGGGACGGCACGCAGTGGGGGCCGTCGGTGCAGGGCTACGAGTACATGGGCGGCGTGTGCCTGACCGCGCCGGAGGTCGCCGCGTGGGCACCGGGTCGGCTCGACGCGTTCGTGCTCGGCACCGACCGGGCGGTGCACCACAAGTGGTGGGACGGCGCGGCGTGGGGACCGTCCGTCACGGACTGGGAGTCGCTGGGCGGGACGTGCCTCGAGGCGCCCAAGGTCGTCTCGTGGGGCCCGGACCGGCTCGACGCGTTCGTCGTCGGCACCGACCACGCGCTCTACCACAAGTGGTGGGACGGGACGCAGTGGGGTCCGAGCGTCGACGGCTACGAGCACATGGGCGGCACGCTCGTGGGCCGCCCCGAGGCGGTCGCGTGGGGCGCGAACCGGCTCGACGTGTTCGTCGTCGGCACCGACAGCGCGCTGTACCACAAGTGGTGGAACGGCTCGTCGTGGGGACCGAGCGTCACCGGCTACGAGGCCATGGGCGGCACGTGCAGCAGCGCGCCCGCGGCCGTCGCGTGGGGCGCGAACCGGCTCGACGTGTTCGTCGTCGGCACGGACAGCGCGCTGTACCACAAGTGGTGGGACGGCTCGGCGTGGGGGCCCGGCGTCACGGACTTCGAGTACATGGGCGGCGTCTGCACGACCCCGCCGACGGTCGTCTCGTGGGGCGACGGTCGCCTCGACGTGTTCGTCGTCGGCACCGACAGCGCGCTGTACCACAAGTGGTACGACCGCTCCGGCGGCTGGGGACCGTCCGTCACGGACTGGGAGTTCATGGGCGGCGCGTGCGTCTCACCGCCGCGGGTCACCTCGTGGGGGCCGAACCGGCTAGACATCTGCGTCGAGGGCACCGACGGCGCGCTCTACCACAAGTGGTGGGACGGCTCCGCGTGGGGGCCGAGCGTCGACGGGTACGAGTCGCTCGGCGGGATCATCAGCAACATCCGCACCGCGCAGGTCCCGCACTCCCCCGCCGACCTCGAGAAGGTCAAGACCGACGCCCCCGCCGGCACGCGGAGGTCGACCCGGCGGCGCTGAGCCACCCGGGAAGGCACGCTGGGACCACCGACGAGGCTCTCGAGGGAGGTCGACATGGGCGACGACGCCCGCGTCACCGGCAGCTGGGTGCGCACGCCGGAGGAGGACCACGACGGGGTGGCGGTGTACCGGGCGCGCGGCAGCAGCCTGCCGCCCGCCCGGCTGCGTCGCGGCCTCGAGCTCGCGCCGGACGGGACGATGACCGAGCTCGGCATCGGGCGCGACGACACCGAGACCCGACGCACCGGCCGCTGGACCGCGCCCGCACCCGACCGCCTCGTGCTCACCGGCGAGGGCGAGGCGGCCGGCCGGACCCTCCGGGTGGTGCGCGTCGAGCAGGACCGCCTCGAGGTCGTGGACGAGCTGTGACCGGGGTGACGTACGTGGTCGTCGACGGGGCGGACACCGTCGAGCGGGCCACGCCCGACGCCTCCCCGGACGCCGACGGACCCGCGTTCCGGGCCCGTGTCGGCGGCACCGAGATCCGGTGGGACGTCGCACCCGACGACGACCCGGTGGCCGCCCGCACCGCCGGACCGGGGACGCGCACCGCCGCCCTGCGGCTCGTCACGCAGGTCGGCCGCGCGTTCCAGGACGCCCACCCGGGCGTCCGGCCGATCGTGTCGCACGCCCGCCACCTCGTCGTGGACGGCTCGGTGGACCTCGCCGGCACCGACCACTGGCGCGTCACACCGCTGCCGAACGGCGTCGCGGTCGCCGAACCGTCGACCGC
>JAEWCA010000233.1 GCA_023390875.1 Actinomycetes bacterium | reverse complement strand
ACCCCCGGCCGCTCGATCGTCGGCCGCACCGTCCCTGGACGCCGTCCTCGCGGCCTGATGGGCGGCCAGGAGGTCGCGCTGCCCCGCGAGCGGGACACCGGCCCGCTCGAGCTCGTCGCGCGCCGCGACCCGCAGCGCACGGGCGACCTCCCACTGCATCGCGGGTGACGTCTTCACCTTGAGCCGCAGCGACACCGCGTCGGCTGCGAGCCGTTCGATGCCCGTGATCGTCGGGGTGCCCTGCAGGTACGCGCCCACCTCGGGGCTCCTGGCGACGCGGTCGGCTGCCTTCGTGAGCAGTGCGCGCACCTCGTCGAGGTCGGCGAAGTAGTCGACGTCGATCTCGACGACGGCCGTCGCCCAGCCCTGCGTCTTGTTGCCGACCCGCAGCATCGACCCGTTCGGCACGTACCAGAGCGTCCCGTCGGCGTCGCGGATCTTCGTGACGCGCAGCGTGACGGCCTCGACCGTGCCGTTGGCCGGTCCGACGTCGACCACGTCCCCGACGCCGTACTGGTCCTCGAGCAGCATGAACGTGCCGGTGAGGAAGTCCTTGACGAGGCTCTGCGCGCCGAACCCGAGGGCGACGCCGATGATGCCCGCGGACGCGATGAACGGCGCGATGTTGACGCCGAGCGCAGCGAGCACCATGAACACGACCGTGCTGCCGATGAGGATCGTCGCCGACGAGCGCAGCACCGAGTCGATCGTGCGGGCCCGTTGCGCGCGCCGGGCGCTGGCGAGGGGGTCGGCCTTGAGCAGCACGCTGCCGACGCCGGTCTCGCCGATCGGCCGCATGACGCCGCGCTGGAGCATGGGGGTGCCCTCGGCGATGTGGTTCGTCACGCCCCGGATGGCCCGTCGGACGAGGACGAGGACGATGCCGCCGATCACGACGATGAGCAGGATCTTCAGCGGGGTCCCGAGGAACCACGTGACCCAGGCGGCCGGGTCGGTCTTCTCGTCGGGGCCGAGGTCGGACAGGGACGAGGTCGGGTCGGGGGTGCTCTCGGCCGCGCGCACGACGGCGTCCAGCAGGCTCATCGGGCGAGCCCCGTGCGGTCGGCGACGAACTGCAGCTGCTCGACGGTCAGCCCGACGGTGCGCGACAGCGACCGGCCGCCGTGCCCGACGCCGGTCTCGCGGCGCACGAGCACCGGACGCTCGAGCGGGTCGCCGGACGTCGCGGCCTGGAGCGCGGCGGCGAGCTTGCGGGCGTGCAGCGGGTCGACCCGTGTGTCGCCCTCGAACACGGTGAAGAGCGTCGCCGGGTAGGCGGTGCCGTCCACGACCCGGTGGTACGGGGAGTAGCCGAGCAGCCAGCCGAGCTGCTCGGCGTCGTCGGCGTCGCCGTACTCCTCCGTCCACGTGACGCCCAGCCCGAACCGCTGGTACCGGACCATGTCGAGCAGCGGTGCGGAGCACACGACGGCCGCGAACAGGTCGGGGCGCTGCGTCAGAGCCGCGCCGACGAGCAGGCCGCCGTTGGAGCCGCCCCAGCACGCGAGCTGCTCCGGCGTGGTCCACCCGCCCGCGACCAGCGCCTCGGCGACGGCATGGAAGTCGTCGAACACGTTCTGCTTCTGCGCGCGCATCCCGGCGCGGTGCCAGTCCTCACCCTCCTCGCCGCCGCCGCGCAGGTTCGCGACGACGTACACGCCACCGGCCTCGACCCAGGCGAGCGTCGTCGCGGAGTAGCCGGGGTCCAGCGAGATCTGGAAGCCGCCGTAGCCGTACAGGATCGTCGGCGCGGGGGCGAGCGGCCGACCGTCCGCCCCGAGCAGGTCGGAGCGGGCCAGCACGAACGCCCGCACGGTCGTGCCGTCGGCGCTCGTGACCTCGATCTGCCGCGCGGTCACGGCGGGGAGGTCGGCGACGACGCCCGGCGGCTGCGCCCACACGCTCGTCGTCCGCGTGTGGCCGTCGAACCGGTGCACGCTCGCGACGGTCGTGTGGTCGGTGTACGAGAACCAGACGTCGTGCCCGCCGTCCGGTCGCGTGACGAGCCCGGAGACCGACCCGAGACCCGGGAGCACGAGGGTGCCGGCCTCGCCGGCGAGACGGTCGCCCGTGGCGGGGTCGTGCAGCGTGATCTCCGAGACCGCGTGGCGGCGCCAGGACGCCAGCAGCAGGGTCGGTGTCGTGTCGTCACCGCCGCCGTCGGTGAACGCGACGTCCTCGAGGACGGCCGTCGGGTCCTCCGGCAGCACCGGCACCCACGTGTCGACGCCGGGGTCCGTCGGCTCGGTGACGGCCAGCCGCCCGCGCGGCGCGTCGAGGTCGGTGTGCACGTACAGGCGCCCGTCCCGGGCCACCCATGCGCCGGTCTGCGCGTCGAGCCCGACCGCGACGTCGACGAACACGGGCGGCTCGCCGGTGGTGCGGTCCGCGATCCACACGTCGTTGCGGGGAGCGGTGCCCGCCGAGGCCGACACGATGAGCCACCGGCCGTCGCGGGACACCGAGACGCCGTAGTAGTTGGTCATGTCGAGGCCGTCTCCGAACACCTCGACGTCCTCGTCGGGCGACGTGCCGACGCGGTGCAGCCAGACGCGCCGGTGGTACTGCTGCTCGTCCTCGGGGAGGCCCTCCGGCGCGAGCCGCCGCACGTAGTAGAGCTCCTCGCCCCCCGGGACCCATGCGACGGGGGAGTAGCGCGCCCGGTCGACGGGCCCGTCGACGAGCTCGCCCGAGGTGACGTCGAGGACGTGCAGCACGCTCTCCTCGGTGCCCCCCGTCGACACCTGGTAGGCCAGCAGGTGCCCCTCCTTGGACGGCTGCCAGGCGTCCAGCGTCGTCGTCCCGGCGGGGTCGAGGGCCATCGGGTCGACGAGCACCCGCTCGCGGCGGCCGTCCCCGTCGGGGTCCGGCTCCGACACGACGACGACCGCGTGCTCCTGGTCGCCCGCGCGTCGCGAGAAGAAGTAGCGCTCGCCGCGCCACGCGGGTGCCCCGACGACGCCCGCACCGAGCAGCTCGCGCATCCGGGCGGTCAGCGTTCCCGTGGCGAACGGCCCGGTGAGCGCGAGCCCCTCGCGGTACGCCGCGTACAGCTCGTCCTGCGCCTGCGACCACGTCGACGTCTCGTCGGAACCGGCGTCCTCGAGCCAGCGGTACGGGTCGGCGACGGTGCGGCCGTGCAGGTCCTCGACGAGGTCGTCGCGCCGGGCGGCGGGGTAGGTGCGCAGCGTGCGTGCGGTCATGGTCCGCAAGGCTACGTCGCGCGGTGGCGACCCATCATCGGCACACGCGCGGCACGGCGGGGTGCCGTCCCGGGACGGGGGCTGTGGGCGGCTCGACGTCGTCAGTCAGTGCCGCACGACGGGCCCGCCGGCGCCCGTCCCGAGGCGCGTCCGTGCAGGTGACCACGTGTCGCCCGGCCGCGTCGTCGCGCACCCTGCGCGAGGCCTCTGGCAGGATCGTGGCGTGGCAGACGACACCGAGGCTCCGTCCGACGCGTTGCTGCGCCTGGCGAACGCCTACGGCGTGACCGCCGACTACTGGGGGTTCGACGGCACGCACAAGGTCGCCTCCGCCGCGACCCTGCGGGCGGTGCTCGCGGCGCTGGGCGTCGACGCGTCCTCGCCCGAACGCATCGCCCTCGCCGCGGCGTTCGTGGAGGACATGCCGTGGCGGCGCACGCTGCCGCCGGTCGTCGTCGTGCGCTCCGGCCGGCTCGCGCACGTCCCGGTGCACGTCGCGCACGGCGACCCCGTCGAGGTGTGGCTCGAGCTCGACCCCGAGGCCGGGGGCGGCCGCCGCGAGCTCACGCAGGCCGACGTGCCCGTCCCGCCGCGGCCCGTCGACGGC
>JAEWCA010000199.1 GCA_023390875.1 Actinomycetes bacterium | reverse complement strand
GCCCCGAGCGGGCCAGCTCCACGGCGCGACGCCGGAACTCCGGCGGCTTGGCTGCAGGCATTCAGGACTCCTCTCCGAGGCGATCATCGCCTCAGACCAGGTGTCCGGAGAAGCGGGTCAGGCTCCGCTGGGTCACTCGACGCCCGGAGCCGCGATGCGGTACCAGCACGCAGCTCTGGAACGAGATCGCGTCATTGCCGAGGCGTTGTCGGCGCTAGCGCAGGCGCGAAAGCAAGGCGGGCACTGAGGGTCCCCACGGAGGGCGCGTTGCGGCCGTCAGGTCGACGAGCGCGCGGGGCGCCGCATCCGCAGTTCATCCTCGGGGTCGAGCAGGTCGGCAGTCCTCATGATGAAGAACCCGCCTACCAACATCGTCAGGTACGCCACGGCGGCGGTGGCAACACCCAGCGCGAGGCCCAGGATCCACGCCAGCCCTTGGTCCACTTCCGCGCCGGACAGCCCGGCGGCCAGACGCAGCAAGCCCATGATGATGAAGAACAGGCCGCTGATCCCGCCCACGACGAGGAGCACGGCCCACAGCGCGAACCCGAGCACCATCACCGCGGCCTGGCTGACGGACCGCAGGATCTTCGCGCGCAGGACCAGCGCCGCGTCGAAGGTGGCCGCGAGTGCCAGCGCAGCGACGAATGCGTACAGCGTCCACGGCGAGTCCTCGGTCGGCGGCGCGACCACCGACGCAACGAATGTCGACCAGGCCGGGCTCGCCGGCCCATCAGAGGGCCAGATCACCAGAGGTAGCGAGTAGAGCATCCGACAGGTGAGGTACAGCAATGCGACGCCGAGCGCTTGGCCGAGCGCGAGACCTATGAAGGTCAGCCCGAAACGCAGTGCGGGTCCAAGGGCGCTCCAACGTTCTCGGGAGACGCGAGCAGCCCAGATGCTGACCCTCGAGGTCGTCCGAGCGGCGCCCCGGACAGCTCTGACCCACTCGGTGACCACCAGCAGCGTGTTGATCGTCAAGATGGCGACAGCCGGAACCCCGACCAGTTGAAGGAACCAGCTGCGGGCGTCATCGACCGTCCACAGGGGCGGGTTGGTCATGGCCACACGCTAGGGGGCGACTGACCAGCCTTAGGCCGATTCGTACGGACAGAAGGCGGAAGGTGAGTGCGTCCCCGGTCCTGGACTCTGGGCAAGGTCACGTCGTTCAAAGACCTGTCGTGGCCCGCGGCTTGTGTGCCCGCAGGAGATCACGCTGACGCAGCTGCGTGGAGTGCCGTTGGCTCGTCCTGGTCGCGTGGCGCGCGATGTCCGATTCGTTCCACCTGCTAATCGACGACGTTCGCGGGTCGTATGTCTGTGTAGCCTCGGCGAGATTCCGGACGAGGGGGCATGGACTTGAGCGGGCGACGGCTGCAACCGGACCAGATCCAGGCGTCGGGGCGGCGCGACGTCGCCGACGCGGTCCGGCAGCAGGACTGACCGGCGCGTGAGCAACGATCACGGCAGGCTGATCGACCCCTCGAAGTTCCCCGCGCGCTCCGTCGACCTTGACGTCGCCCGCATCGAGCAGTCAGCGGGCGAACTCGGCCGCCTCGGGCGCGCCATCGAAGATCGCACCCTCCAGGCGGACGCTTCATGGTCTCGCCTGACCACCTGCTACTCCGCTCCCGAGCAGGAGCGGGTCTACCGCCTCATGGCGCCGGCGGTGACCTCCGCCGGCTCGGCCCGGGCGGCGTTCGTGCGCGCCTCCGAGCACCTCGACGCATACGCGAGCACGCTCGCGGCCCTCAAGCCGCGGCTCGCCGCGTTTGAGAAGCGCGCCGACGCGTTCCGGGCAAAGGTCGCCGACGGAGTGTGGGTGGATGCGTCGTCCGCGAAGGGCGCATCGTTCGGCGACCACGTGGCGTGGGCGTTCGACTGGGTGCCCGGCGTCGATGAGCGCCGGGTCAAGGTGCCCTGGGACGAGGACGGGCACACCGTCGCGAAGAACGCCGATCTGCTGGATGAGTACGCGGGCCTGCTCGCGGAGGTGTCCGCTGCCGCCAGCGCGTGCGCCAACGCCGTCAACGCGCTCGTCCGGGGTGTCGTCCTCGATCCGGTCGAGGCCATCCCCGCTGCCGCGTTCACGGCTGCCGATGGCGGTCCGATGCCGTGGGGCGGCCCGGGCCTCGAGGACCGTAACTGTCGCGAGTCCGTCGGGCACGGCGGGTACGAGTTCGGGAAGAACCTCGTCCAGGGCCTCGGGTCGCTCGTGCTCGGGTACAACCCGGCGACCGGCGACTTCTGGGACGGGTCGACCTACGGGCAGACCTGGACCGGACTCGGCGACCTCGCCGGGTCGCTTGCACTGCTCACCAGCCCGTTCACGCTGCCCTTCGCGCTCGGAGGCTCGTTCGCCGCGTCTGCCGGGTGGAGCAACGATCCGTACTCCAGCTTCATGCAGGACCGGACCGCGACCGTCACCGGCGCGCTCGGATCGCTCATCGGCTACGACGCCGCCGCTAAGGACGGCTGGCACAAGTGGCACGAGGACGGATGGGCCACCGGTACCGAGTCGGTGCTCAACGTCGGTACGTTCTTCATCCCGGGCGTCGGCGAGGCGGGCGGCGCGCTCAAGGGAGCGTCCGCGGCCGTCAAGGTCACCCGCCTCGCAGAGGTCGGCGCCGACTTCGCCTTCCAGGGCGGGTCCTGGGCGGTGCGCGGGGGAGTCCGCGTCGTCACCGGGCTGCGCGACGCGCTGCTGCGCGTCCACCTCGATGACCTGTCCGGGACCGTCCGCGCAGGGGAGGTGCTCGACGCCTCGACGGGCGCCCGCCTGAACCCGACCGCGCTGCTCAACGCGGTCGCTGACGTCCCCACCACGCGTCCCCTGTCCGAGCACCTCGGCCTCGACGCCGCGGAACCGGTCCGCGCGACGACCCGCGGTACCACCGATCTCGGTCAGGGCGAGCACGCACCCGCCGGCCACGACGTTCCCGCACAACACGGGGGACGCGAGGTTGCCGGCGCCGAGCCAACGACGCCTGGCGACGGCCGTCACGTGCCCGGGCCGCAGGACTCGTCCACGCTCGACCCTGCCGGGCTGCACGTGAACGACCAGGAGGTTTCGGTAGCGCAGGACCCGCCCGGCCAGGATTCGGAAGGGGTCTCCGATCGCACCCCGCCTGAGCAGTACCCGCGGCCCGAGCCCCAGCACGATGTCACCGTCAAGGCAGGGGAGCGGGGCTTCCCCGGCCCTCGCACGCCGTTCGCCACCCGCACCGACCTCGCCCCGAACACGACCTACCACGTCGAAGGACGCGGCGACTTCCACACGAACGAGCACGGCAACGTCACCTACGTCGAGACGACCTACGGCGGCACAGGCAAGCTCAACGCCGACCTGCAGAACCCGCAGGACGGCGCCACCTACGTCGTCTACGCCGACGGCGACGCGCAGTTCAGCCCGCACGTCTTCGAGATCGGACCCGGCGGACGGACCGACGTCGCATACGTCGAACACCTCGCCCTCGGCGACGCAGACCGCTCCCCGAGCGTTCAGGCCCGCATCGGAGGAGAAGGCGGTGTCGGCTACGACGGGGGGCACCTGCTCGCCCGGATGTTCGGCGGTGGTGGAGAGGACATCAACATCCTCCCGATGCTGGAAGAGGTCAACCGTGCCGGGAGCGGCACGTTCTACGAGCTCGAACAGCAATGGAGATCACTGATCGGGCAGATCCCACCCGTCGACGTCAGTGTCACGATCGAACCGGACTACGTGGGGCCCGGCCGGGTCCCGGAGAGCTTCTTCGTAGAGTGGACGGAGAACGGCGACTTGAAGGGCAGGGTGTTCAGGAATGTCAGTTGACGTCGCAGGTCTGCCGCCGATGATCGCGCAGGCGCAGCTGATCGAGGCTATCGCCCGGTCGCTCGTCTCGACTGTGCCATCGGGGTGGGGCCGCATCGACTACCGGCAGATCGAGCTCTCGCCCACGAGCGAGTTCTCGCTTCGCGTCACCCGCCACGGCGAGATCACGACTTCCCGCGTGCCACGTGAGGTCGTCAAGCTTGCGCACCAGCTCCGAGACGTCATGTACGTGCAGGGATCGGGGACGTGGTTCACATTCGATCTAGCGATCGAGGCGCCGTCGTCGGTGACGTCGCGGTTCAACTACGACGATGAACCGCAGTGGGAAGCCCAGGTCCCGGCGGGCGCGTACGTCACCGATCAGCACTCCTACCCGCGCGACGTCGAACATCAGCCGGCATGGCTTCAGGAGCAGATCGCGACCGGGTGGGCCCGGATCTACGACGCAGCACCCAACCAGCGACCCACCTGGGTGCAGAGCCGCGTCGATGACGGCACCCACGATTTGACCCCGTCAGGGCTCGTCGCGACGAGGTAGGTGCCCGAGAGACCTGCGGCATCGAGATCGGATCGGACACCGCAGCGCGGCGGCCCGAGCGATGAATTGAGCGCGCCGGCAAACCTGCTACGACCTCACCCATGGTCGGCTACGGTCGCGCTGTGACCGGCCTTGCGTATTGAACCGCGCCGGGTTCAGTGCAGACGCGATTGTGCTGAGTTGACCGTCTCGACGACAGGGTTTCGACGGTAGTAGTTCGCTTCGTGCTCGGCGGGTGGGATGTCGCTGAGCTCGGTGTGCAGGCGCCGGTTGTTGAACCAGTCGACCCATTCCAGGGTGGCGATCTCGACGTCGTCCAGGGTGCGCCAGGGTCCGTTTCGGCGGATCAGCTCGGTCTTGAACAGCCCGATCGTCGACTCGGCCAACGCGTTGTCGTAGGCATCCTCGACCGTCCCGATCGACGCCCTCACGCCGAGCGCGGCCAGGCGTTCGGTGAACGCGATCGAGGTGTACTGGCTGCCGGCGTCGGTGTGGTGGACCAGCCCGGACAGGTCGGCGACGCCGGCGCGTCCGCGGGCCCAGGCCGCCATGTTGAGGGTGTCGAGCACCAGGTCGGTGCGCATGGTGGTGTCGGCCTTCCAGCCGACGATCATCCGCGAGAACACGTCGATCACGAACGCGACGTAGGCGAACCCGGCCCACGTCCGGACGTAGGTGAAGTCGGCGACCCACAGCTGGTTCGGCGCGGTCGCGGTGAACGCCCGGTTGACCAAGTCACCCGCGCGGATGCCGTCTTTGCCCGGGATCGTGGTGCGTCGGGCGCGGCCGCGCACCGCCCCGGCCAGGCCGTTCGCGCGCATCAGCCGCTCGACCCGGCCTCGCCCGACCTCGTGTCCGCACCGGTTGAGGTGCTTCCACATCTTGCGGGCGCCGTAGACGCCGTAGTTCGCCGCGTGCTCGTCGACCAGCACCCGGCTCAGGGCCGCGTCGGCCACCGCCCGTCGTGAGGGAGGGCGGGACTTGGCGGCGTAGTACGTGCGTGGGGCGACCTGCAGGACCCGGCAGATCGGCTCGACCCCGAACTCGACGCGGTGGGCGTCGATGAATCGCACTACCTGCTGCGTGGGCGGTCGAGCTCCGCCGCGAAGAAAGCCGACGCGCTCTTCAAGATCGCGTTCGCCCGCCGCAGCTCGAACACCTCACGCTCGAGCTCGGCGATCCTGGCCGCATCCGCGCTCGACGTGCCCGGCCGAAGCCCGGCATCAACCTCAGCGGCCTTGACCCAGTTACGCAGCGTCTCGGTCGGGATGCCCAACTGCGCCCCGACCCGACCGCACGCCCCCGCGACCGACCCCTGCTCACGAGACTCCAGCACGAGCCGGATCGCCCGCTCCCGCAGCTCGTCCGGATACTTCCTCGGTGCCCCCATGACCCTCATCCTTCCGCGGTTGAGAGCCTGCATCGATCCCGGGGCGGTTCAGACGGCCTACGGGTACGACAAGGTCGGCAACCGCACCACCTCCGCGGCTACGACGGTGTCCGGGACGAAGGTGGCGACGAAGACCACCAGGTATACCTACGATGCGGCAGACCAGGTCACGACGACAAAGATCGGTACGACGATCACCGGGTCCTACACCTGGGACAACAACGGCCGGCTGACGGCCGTCACGTCCCAGGCCGGGACCAGGGCTGTGTCGTTCGACCTCGCCGGGGAGCTCTCTGCGGTCACACTCGAGGACGGCCGAGAAGTCTCCTACACGTACGACGCGCAAGGGCGCCAGTCCACGCGGTTGGTGAACGGTGCCCCGGACGTTTCCTGGCTCTGGGACGACTCGAGTAGCCTGCCAACGCGGGTCGGACAGTTCGATGCGTCCGGATCGTTGTCTCGCTGGTGGGTTTCCGACCCGGTGTCGCCCGTCGCCGGTGCGCTTGCTTCGACCAGCTGGGACGGGACTGATTGGCTCGTCTCGGATCCCTTCCAGTCCGTCGTGGCATCGGTTTCCACGTGGAATGGCCTCGTCGATGGCTCCGCCCAGCCGGACCCGTTTGGTGCTCTGCGTGTACCTGAGGCGGGAGCGCTCGTTGCAGAGCCGTCCGCGTTCCACGGACAGTTCCAGGACGACCTGACCGGCTGGTACGACCTGCGAGCGCGGACCTACGACCCCGTGACCGGGCGTTTCCTTGGGGTAGATCCGGTCGAGGCACCAGTTGGATTGGCTCCTGCGTCGGGATATGCCTACGGATTCTCCAATCCGCTCGTGCACGTCGATCCGACTGGCATGTGGCCAGATTGGAACCAGGCTGGTACCCGCCTTTACAACGGCGTCGTCGTGGACACGGTGAACACGTTCGCTTCCGTCGGCAACTCAATGCTTCGTCATCCAGTCGACACGGTCCTCATGGTGGCCGGCACTCTGGCGATGGTCGGAGGGTGCAAGATGATGGGCGGGGGTGCCGTCGCGATCGCCACCGGAGCGGGCGCCGCCCCGGAGCGGCGGCCGTCGCGGTTGGTGCTGGGGTGTTCGTCGTTGGTGGCGCCATCGCCGTCGTTGGGGCGCGGAACATCGGCGTGCATGCCGCGACGGACAGTCGCGTCGAGATCATGCAGCATCACGCCGAGTCCAATGGCCCGTCTCAGCCGATGATCGGTGCGGATGCGCCCGTGATCCAGGGTCAAGAGGTTGCTCGCGGACAGGGATGGCGGATGGACGTCGAGAACCCCGCGCCCGGCAAGCGCCCGGGACAGTTGCACCTTCAGGATTACATTGGTAACAAGTGGATGTACGACTTTGAGGGCGGGTTCTTCCGCGGCGTTCCGAAGAAGCTGTTGAAGTCGCTAACGACCGATCCCCGGTTTGCCGCAGGTATCGACAAGGGATTTCGGTATCTCAAGTTCGGCAAGTATTCGGAAGGTGGGATGTAGTGAGAGAAGAAGCCGGAGCCGCATGGGGTGGATGGTCGATTGCTCTCGGGGGCGGTGCAGAAATCCTCGTTCGCGCCGACGGAACGAGTGTCTCTGGCCGTGACCGCTCCTTCGATCTCGTTCCGGATGGTGCACCGTGGACCGAGCCGGTCCTGTGGCTACCTGCCGAGCGAGGCGTTGAGTACGACATGCATCAGTACGGCGGAGCGTCCCGCAGTGCCGAGTGGTGGAACCTTCATCCGGATGTCGAGGGTGCTCGAGCCACGGGCGCTCAGTCGCCGGTGTGGGACGTGCAACTTCTGGATGGCACCCTTGTTCGGGTTCGCGCCGACGCCGTGCGCAAGGGCAAGTTCGGCAGATATCAGAGCACGCGGGACGATCGGATCGATGAGATCGCGTCCCTACCCAGACGTGTCGTTCGTTCGATCTCGCCCGTGCGAGCGGACGACGGCGCGCGTCGCTCGTTGCAAGGGGAGCTCGGGCCTGGTGCTTCGAGTGACCGAGTGCTCGATGCATTGCAGGATTCGATGGATCGCCGGGACCGGGCGTTGCTCGCACGGGCCGTCGAGCTCGCGGAGGCCAGCGGCGTGACGCTCGCGCACTTGCACGTCCTTTGTGTCCTTCACTCGGCGTCTTGGCACTCCAGCCACGCACAACTAGCAGACCTGCTGCGGCGGCTGCCGGGCGACGACGCGGCTCGCGTCCTGCAGGGCGTCGTGCGGTCAATGCCCTCCCTTGCCATTGGTGCGGACGGTGCACGATCGATCGTGCGGAGTTCAATTGCTGCCCTCTCTGTGCTGACAGGGGCGGAGGCGACGCGGGTCCTGCGCCGTCTGGGCGAGTCCGATCTTGACCTCGTGCGAAGCGAGGCGCGCATCCACGTGCGATGAGATCGGCCTGAGATCTCGCGGGGAGGATTCGGGATGCCAATGCTGCTCCAATATCACAATCGGCGTGGCATTGTCGCCGAATTCAGCCCGGACGACGGCAACCTCGAAGTCCTCCAACGGCCGGCCGGAGTTGTTCGCACCGACGGGTGGTTCTCCGTGCTCGGCGGAGCGCTTGTGGCCTTCTACCGGGCGCGCGGCTCGCTTTGGCTGCGAGTTGGTGCCCATGTGTTGGAAATTGGCGAAGATCCTGCGATCCCTGAGTGGCGGCGGGAAACGCACCGCAGTGTGCTGCGGGTCGTCGTGGACGGCGAAACGGTCGAGCTCCGCTACCGCACGGGTCCGTTCGAACAGCCAACGCTGGCTAACGATCCCACTCCGTTCGTCGAGTCTGAAGATTGGGATTTCGGTCTGTTTATCACCAACGTCTTATCTAGCGACGAACGCCGGGCGGTCATTTCGCGAGCACCAGACGCGCGCTAGCGGTTCTCTGAAAGAGTTTGGTAGGAGTGGCGCACCCGAACAATCTTGGAGGGAAAGCCTGGATGCGACGCGGGTCCTGGTGCTAAAGGGATTGCGGCGTTCGCCAGGACGGGACGGCTAACGGCGTTGTCAACCTCTGTTCGAATCTGCATCACGCTCGTCAAGGAATCCCCATCGCAAGAAGCACGGATGAACTGATCTCGATCATCAATGAGCTGGGATGAAGGGCGCATCGATTCTTGCCAACGTGCCGAGTCTTTTTGATCGACTTGCGCGACGCAATCATTGATCTTTAACCGACGGCGACGGCGACGGCGGAACGTGTGTTCTGGACGGAGATGATGGGCTTTGGCTCGGGGACGCCGTGGATCCGACCCGCGTGCGGTTGTGACAATCGCACCGACGTGCCTAGCTCTCGAGAGCTAGCTCAGCGTGGCGGAGTCGAGCGGGCCCCCCGCGCGGGGGTGCCGGACGGGGCGGCGTGCAGCGGGCGTGCAATTACTGTGTTCCGCTCGGAAGCAGCTGGCGTGACCTGACTGGCAAGGGCGCGGAGGGCGGAGATCTCGGCGAGTTGTCTCGTGACGGGTCTGACGGAGGCTCTCAATCCTGGGAAGGATGAGAGTCATGGCAGCACCGAGGAAGTACCCGGACGAGCTTCGGGAGCGGGCGATCCGGATGGCGGTGGACCTGCGGCGTGAT
>JAEWCA010000193.1 GCA_023390875.1 Actinomycetes bacterium | reverse complement strand
GTCCTGCAACGAGCCGCGGGCACGTCCGGACGTGCGGCCCTCGTGGACGCGAACGAGCAGATCCGGCTCGCGCTGGCCGAGCTCGTGGACCGGGCGTCCGCGCGCACCGGGCTGTCGCTGCCGGCCGACGACCCGAACCGCGAACGGACGCACTGAGGGGGAGCGCGATGGCCTGGGAGTGGGACCCGACCCTGTTCGCGGGCAGCGCGCAGCACTACCGACGTGCCGCATGCCGTACCCGGCCCAGCTGGCCGACGTGCTGCGCGACGCGCTCGGGCTCGACAGGACCGGGCGGCTGCTCGACGTCGGGTGCGGGCCTGGCTCGTTGACGGCGCTGCTCGCACCGCTGCACGCGTCGTCCGTCGGGATCGACGCCGACCCCGACATGCTCGCCGAGGCGGCCCGCTCGTCCGGCGCGCCGCGCGTGCAGTGGCGCCACCTGCGGGCCGAGGACCTCCCCGCGGACCTCGGGACGTTCCGGACGGTGACGTTCGCGCAGTCGTTCCACTGGATGCGGCAGGACGAGGTCGCCGCGACCGTGCGGGGGATGCTCGACGAGCGCGGTGCGTGGGTGCACGTGTCGGCCATGACGCATCGGGGCGTACCCGGCGACGACCCGCTCCCGCACCCGCGGCCGCCGTGGTCCGCGCTCGACGCGCTGGTCGTGTCGTACCTCGGACCGGTGCGACGCGCCGGTCAGGGGACGCTGCCGGGCGGGACGCGCAGCGGCGAGGACGACGTCATGCGCGCCGCCGGCTACTCCGGCCCGGAGCGGCTCACCGTCGCGGGTGGGCAGGTCGTGACCCGGAGCGCCGACGACGTCGTCGCGTCCCTCCTGTCGATGTCGAGCTCCGCACCGCACCTGCTCGAGGACCGCCTCGACGCGTTCGTCGCCGACCTGCACGCGCTGCTGGTCGAGGCGTCCCCGGACGGCACGTTCAGCGAGCGGACGCACGACATCGGCCTCGCCGTCTGGCGGCCGTGACCCGGCTCTCGGCGCCGTCGTCGCGGCCCGGTCGCTGAGCAGGGGACAATGGGGGCATGACCGAGACCGATCCCGCCCTGGTGCTGCCCGACGAGACCGGTGACGCCGACCGTGAGCGGGCGCTGCGCGCAGGCCTCACGGAGTACGAGCTCGAGGACGAGGACCTCGCCCTCCTGCACGCCGAGGACGTCGGCGAGCTCGGCGAGGAGCCGGTCGTCGTGTTCCCCGTGCTCGCCGTCGTCGGGCGGCCGAACGTCGGCAAGTCGACGCTCGTGAACCGCATCATCGGCCGCCGCGAGGCCGTCGTCGAGGACAAGCCGGGCGTCACCCGCGACCGCGTGAGCTACCCCGCCGACTGGTCCGGCCGTCGCTTCACGCTCGTCGACACCGGCGGGTGGGAGGTCGACGTCGCCGGGATCGACGCGCGCGTCGCCCAGCAGGCCGAGGTCGCCATCTCGCTCGCCGACGCCGTCATCTTCGTCGTCGACGCGACCGTGGGCGTCACCGAGACCGACACCCAGGTCGTGCGCCTGCTGCGCCGCTCGGGCAAGCCCGTCGTGCTGTGCGCCAACAAGGTCGACGGCCCCGCCGGCGAGGCCGACGCCGCCGCCCTGTGGTCCCTCGGCCTCGGCGAGCCGTTCCCCGTGTCCGCGCTGCACGGCCGCGGCACCGGTGACCTGCTCGACGCCGCGATGGAGGCGCTGCCGCTCGTCTCCGCGCACGGTCACGCCATCCCCGACGGCCCGCGCCGCGTCGCGCTCGTCGGCCGCCCGAACGTCGGCAAGTCGTCGCTGCTCAACAAGGTGCTCGGCGCCGACCGCGTCGTCGTCGACTCGGTCGCCGGCACCACGCGCGACCCCGTCGACGAGCTCGTCGCGCTCAAGGGCAAGCCGTGGGTGTTCGTCGACACCGCCGGCATCCGCCGCCGCGTCCACCAGACGTCCGGCGCCGACTTCTACGCCTCGCTGCGCACCCAGGCTGCGATCGAGAAGGCCGAGGTCGCCGTCGTCCTCATCGACGCCTCCACGAAGATGACCGAGCAGGACACCCGCGTCATCTCGCAGGTCGTCGACGCGGGCCGCGCCCTCGTCATCGCGTACAACAAGTGGGACCTCATGGACGAGGACCGCCGCCCGTTCCTCGAGCGCGAGATCGAGCAGGACCTCGTCCAGGTGCAGTGGGCGCCCCGCGTCAACATCTCCGCCCGCACCGGATGGCACACCGACCGGCTCGTGCCCGCCCTCGAGCGGTCGCTCGAGTCGTGGGACACCCGCATCTCCACCGGGCGGCTCAACGCCTTCCTCGGCGAGCTCGTCGCCGCCCACCCGCACCCCCTGCGCGGCGGCAAGCAGCCGCGCATCCTGTTCGCCACCCAGGCCTCCACCCGGCCGCCCAGGTTCGTCATCTTCACCACCGGGTTCCTCGACCCCGGCTACCGCCGGTACATCGAGCGCCGGCTCCGCGAGACGTTCGGGTTCGAGGGGACGCCCATCTCCATCTCCGTGCGCGTGCGGGAGAAGCGGAAGCGTTGACCTCTCTCCGGCTCGCCGGTCGGTATCGATTCCGGGACCGGGGCGCTGGTGGGGTAGAGTTTCCGAGGCTCCTGCGGGGGCCATCGGGCTGTGGCGCAGCTTGGTAGCGCACTTGACTGGGGGTCAAGGGGTCGCAGGTTCAAATCCTGTCAGCCCGACGCATCAGGCCTGGTGAGACGGTGTCTCACCAGGCCTGAGGAGTCTCTGGAGATGCCCAACCCCGCGTTTTGCCCCCGTTTTCAGGGCGCCGGCGACGGTCCGCAGCAGATCACGCACGCGAGAGTCGGCATCGGTGTGCACCGCCGTCGCGTGTTGCGCACCACCTCGCACACCCGCGTGTATGAACACGAACACGCCATCCACTGTCGCCCTCACGAGCTCGCCGACACCAGACGGCCTCGAGCCACTCCTCAGCATCGAGACACTGGCGGAGTACGTCGGCGTCCCGGTCGTGACCATCTACCGATGGCGCACCGAGGGAAAGGGCCCGTGCGCCGTGCGCATCGGCCGGCACCTCAAGTTCTCCCTCTCCGACGTCCGCGCATGGCTCCAGACTGTGCGCGAGAGCGAGCCCGGCACCGCGCCCAGCAGTCGGTGATCCCCGGTGAGTAGGTCCCGACTGCCCGTCGGGACCTTCGGTGACATCTCGACGAGCAAGGCCGCTAACGGTCGCCATCGCGCCCGGGTTCGTTACCGCGACATCGACGGCCGGTACCGGCAGCTTGAGGCGCACGGCGGGAGCGCTGCGGAGGCCAAGCGCCGACTTCGACAGCGAATGACGTCGGCCATCGAGACGTTCGAAGAGTCGTCCGAGATCACTGGGGACACCGAGTTCCCAGTCCTGATCGACTACTGGCTCAGGGAGCTCGAGTCCGAGGGCGAGCTCGCAGTCAGCACGCGCGAGCGCTACGCGTGGGAGGCAACGCACCTGCTGCTCCCTGCCTTCGAGCACTTCGTCCTGCGTGAGATCACGATCGGCAGGGTCGAGCGCTGGCTAACGAAGCAGCGTGCGTTCAGCTATGCGCGCGCTGTCCACTCAAAGAAGATCCTCAGCCTAGTGATGGGGGTCGCTGTGCGGCTCGAGGCGATTGACCGCAACCCGGTCGCCGGCACTCGGCGGATCAAGCGCCCACCGAGCTCGCCGGTGGCGATCGCGGCGGTTGAACTCGACGTGATTCGCGGGGCGGTCGCCTCGTGGCGCCGTGAGAGCACGCATAACGGACCCAAGCCCGATGGACAGCTCGAGGCGATCATCGAGGTGATGGTCGGCACGTCGGCCCGTATCGGTGAGGCGCTGGCCATACGAATGTGCGACGTGGACCTCGACGCCATGCAGCCCACCGTCCGCATCGCTGGCACGATCGTGTCACCCAAGGGCAAGCCCACCTACCGGCAGGACCATCCAAAGTCGGCGAAGGCCGTTCGGACCGTCGTCGTGCCTTCATTCACGGTGGACGCACTCGTGGCCCGCGTCGAGGTGACAGGCCCGCTGCCGCCCGAACACCTGGTCTTCTTCAGCCGCAACGGAACACCGCTCACAACCGCGAATGTGCGCCGCCGGCTGCGCGAAGCGCTTCGGGCGGCCGGCGTTGAGACAGTCACGCCACACGCGTTCCGGCGCACCGTTGCGACCGTGATCGACCGTGAAGCGGGGCTTGACCTCGCGGCTGTCTCGTGACGGGTCTGACGGAGGCTCTCAATCCTGGGAAGGATGAGAGTCATGGCAGCACCGAGGAAGTACCCGGACGAGCTTCGGGAGCGGGCGATCCGGATGGCGGTGGACCTGCGGCGTGAT
>JAEWCA010000186.1 GCA_023390875.1 Actinomycetes bacterium | reverse complement strand
GCGGCGTACCGGCCGCCGTCGGCCTGGGCGATGACGACGCTGAGCGAGTGGGCGACGATGTCGTGCAGGTCGCGCGCGATGCGGGCGCGCTCGGCGGCCGTCGCGATCTGGGCCTGCTGGTCGCGCTCGATCTCGAGACGCTGCGTGCGGTCGACGAGCGCCTCGATGGTCTCCCGCCGGGAGCGGCGCGCGAGCCCGAACGCCCACACGGTGAGCATGGTCGACGAGGCGATGATCGCGGTACCGAGCGCGGCGGGCGGGTAGTAGGAGCCGCTGAGCACGACGGCGAGCACGAACGACCCGAGCAGCGCGCCCCCGATGGCGACCCGGTGCGCCCACCGGGGCCCGTGCACCGTCACCGAGTACAGGGCGACGAGCACCGTGAGGTCGGCGGGGATCAGCAGGGGCGTGACGAACAGCATCTGCAGGAGCGCGACGGTGTAGACGGCGGCGACCGAGGCCGTCGGGCGCACGCGCCGCCACGCGAGGGGCACGACGAGAAGGCCGGACACCACGTACACGGACCAGTCGCGCGAGACGCCGTACGACGCCACCGCGGTGGACACCGGCACGACGAACAGCACCGCGATCGCGGTCCCGACGGCGTCGACGACGAAGCGGTGGGACTCCTCCCACCGCAGCAGCCGGTCCCAGCGCGTCACACCCCGAGGGTAGGTGGCCGCGCCGTTCGCGACGTGCCCCCCAGGGCTGACGTGCGACGACCCGGGTCCGACTGCGGGCGCACATCGGACGGCGCGCGACAACTCGGGTCGCGCGTCTGTGGCGGGCGAGACCGACCCGTGACCTAGCATGGGGCAATGACCCAGGTGCTTCTGGCTGAGGACGATCCCGCGATTGCCGAACCTTTGGCCCGCGCGCTCGGGCGTGAAGGTTACGACGTGCGCGTGCAAGGAACGGGTCAAGGGGCGATCGACGGCGCCGCCTCGGCGGACCTCGTGGTGCTCGACCTCGGCCTGCCCGACATGGACGGCCTCGACGTCGCGCGCGCCATCCGCAACCAGGGTCTCACCACGCCGGTGCTCGTGCTGACGGCCCGCGCGGACGAGGTGGACCTCGTCGTCGGCCTCGACGCGGGCGCCGACGACTACGTGACGAAGCCGTTCCGCCTCGCCGAGCTGCTCGCCCGCGTCCGGGCGCTGCTGCGGCGCAGCGTCGGCGACCCGGGCGACGAGGACGAGCTGCACGCGCAGAACGTGCGCGTCGACGTCGCCGCCCACCGCGCGTTCCAGGCCGAGCGCGAGCTGCACCTCACGGCCAAGGAGTTCGACCTGCTGCGCGTGCTCGTCGCGGCCGCCGGCACGGTCGTGGCGCGCGAGACGCTCATGCGCGAGGTCTGGGGGTCCGACCCGACCGGGTCGACGAAGACCCTGGACATGCACGTGTCGTGGCTGCGCCGCAAGCTCGGCGACGACGCGAACTCCCCGCGGTACGTGACGACCGTGCGGGGCATGGGCTTCCGGTTCGAGACGGGCAACGCGAGCGCCGTCGAGCGGGTCTGACGCGTGCGCCGACGTGTCCTGCAGGCGACGATCGCCGCGGTCACCGTCGCGGTCGTCCTGCTCGGCTTCCCGCTGGCCTTCCTCGGCGCACAGCTCGTGCGCGAGAACGAGGTGCAGAGCCTGCAGGTCCGCGCGCAGAACGTGGCCCGCACGGTGGACTTCCGGATCGAGTCCGACTTCCCGCTGACCGACCGGATGCTCGTGCCCGGCACGGGCGGCGAGGGCGAGATCCCCGCGTCCGTCATCGTCCGGGCGCCCGACGGCACCGTGTACGAGGCGGGCGACCGCGTGCAGGGCCGCAGCCTGTCCGTGCAGGTCCGGTCCGCGGCCGGCGCGACGGTGCTGCTGTACGTGTCGTTCTGGGACGTCTTCTGGCTCAGCGCCCGGGTGATCGCGCTCGTCGTCGTCGCCGCCGTCGTCGCGTTCGCGGCCGGCATCGCGATGGCCATCTGGCAGGCCAACCGGCTCGCCGCGCCGCTCGTCTACCTCGCCGCCTCGGCGGAGCAGCTCGGCTCGGGACAGGTGCGCCCGCAGCTCGAGCCGTCGGGCGTCGAGGAGATCGACCTCGTCGCGGCCGAGCTCGCCCGCAGCGCCGACCGGATGGCCGGGCGGCTCGCCGCCGAGCGCCAGTTCGCCTCCGACGCCTCGCACCAGCTCCGGACGCCCCTGACGGCGCTGTCGATGCGGCTCGAGGAGATCATGCTCACGAGCGCCGAGCCGGAGGTCAGCGAGGAGGCGCGCATCTCGCTCGAGCAGGTCGAGCGCCTGGTCCGCGTGGTCGACGACCTGCTGGCCCGCTCGCGGCGCGCGCACGGCGGCACCACCGAGGCCGTGAGCCTGCTCGACGTCGTGCACCAGCAGGAGGAGGAGTGGGCGCCGACGTTCGAGGCGGCCGGCCGCCGCCTCGTCGTCGACGTCGAGCCCGGCACGCAGGTGCTCGCCACGCCGGGTGCGCTCGCGCAGGTGCTCGCGACCCTCATCGAGAACTCGCTCAAGCACGGCGCGGGCACCACCACGGTCCGCTCGCGGGTCGGCGGCCCGGCCCGCGCGGTCGTCGTGGAGGTCGCCGACGAGGGTGAGGGCGTGCCGGACGACCTGGCTCCCCGGATCTTCGAGCGCGAGGTCACGTCAGGCGCCGGGACGGGCCTCGGCCTCGCGCTCGCCCGGGACCTCGCGTCGGCCGACGGGGGGCGGCTCGAGCTCGCGCAGCGCCGGCCGGCCGTGTTCGCCGTCTTCCTGTCCGGGGTCCCCGCCTCGATGCGGCCCGACGTCGTGCTGCCC
>JAEWCA010000287.1 GCA_023390875.1 Actinomycetes bacterium | reverse complement strand
CCTGGAGGTCGCGCACGTCGAGCGCGTACAGGGCGTCGAGGTCGGCGACGGTCGCGGCGGGGTCGAAGCGCAGCTCGGGCGGAGCGTTGCGCGGGTCCTCGCCCGCGAGGTCGCCCCAGGCCAGCACGACGTCGTCGCCCTCGAGCGTGTGGCTGCGCTGCCACACCGCCGACCACGCGGACGGCACGCGGACGTCCTTCGTGCGGTCGTCGGCACGGCTCAGCGTCGTCACGACGAGGACGGCCGCCACGACGGGCACGAGGAGCGCAGCCACGAGCGTGCCGCGTCTGATCCGGCCCATGCGGCGTGCGTCTCCTCCCGTCGGGTCCTGCGCACGCCGCGGTCGAGCTCGGGTCGAGGTCGGTCGGGGGTCGGGGTGCTGGTTTTCGCGCCCCACTGTCGTCCGGGCGGGGTGCCCGCGTCAATCGTCGTGGCAGTGACCGAACGGGTGACACGTGACGGCCGCCCGAAGCATGAGAACCCGATGAGAGGTCGTCGGGTCGCACGCCGCGGATCCGCGGCGGGGCCGTCAGCACCCCCTCGGCCGTCAGCACCCCCTCGGCCGTCAGTACCCACTCGGCCGTCAGTGCCTGTCGACGGTCAGTACCCCTCGGCCGCCTGCAGCCCGGACAGCACCGCCGCCGTGCCCGACAGCCCCAGCCGCGTCGCGCCGGCCTCGATCATCGACAGCGCGTCCGCGGCCGTCCGCACACCGCCCGACGCCTTGACGCCCAGCCGCCCGCCGACGGTCTGCGACATGAGCCGCACGGCGTGCACGCTCGCGCCGCCCGCCGGGTGGAACCCGGTCGACGTCTTGACGAAGTCGGCGCCCGCCGCCTCCGCCGCGCGGCACACCGCCACGATCTGCTCGTCGGTCAGCGCGGCCGACTCGATGATGACCTTGAGCACCACGGGCTTCGGCGTCGCGGCTCGCACGGCCGTGATGTCGGCCTCGACGTCCCCGTACCGGCCCTCGATCGCCGCGCCGACGTCGATCACCATGTCGACCTCGTCGGCCCCGTCCCGCACGGACCGCGCGGCCTCGGTCGCCTTGACGTCGCTGTGGTGCTTGCCCGACGGGAAGCCGCACACCGTCGCGACCTTCAGCCCGGGCGCGTCCGACAGGTCGACCGGCAGGAACGACGGCGAGATGCACACGGAGTACACGCCGAGCCGGTGCCCCTCCGCCACGAGCGCCTCGACGTCCGCGGTCGTCGCCTCGGGCTTGAGGAGCGTGTGGTCGACGTACTGCGCCAGGGCGGCCGCGTCGAAGGGGGTGCTGGTCATCGTTCTGCCTCTCGGTTCTCCCGGCCGGGCTCAGGCCCGGTGCCGGCTGCCGCGCACCGCCGCGTAGGCCGGGCGGATCACGGTGTCGATCAGGATCGTGCGCTCGTCGTGGTGCAGGAACGCGTGGGCTGCCGCGGCGAGCGTGACCTCCTGCAGGTCGTCGAGCGTCCAGCCGGCCTGCTCGACGAGCAGCGTGAGCTCGCGCGTGAGCGTCGTGCCCGACTGCAGGCGGTTGTCGGTGTTCACGGTGACCGTGAAGCCCAGGCCCTTGAGTCGCGTGACCGGGTGCTCCGCGACCGACGTCGCGGCCCCCGTCTGCACGTTCGACGACGGGCACAGCTCGAGCGGGACACGCCGGTCGCGCACCCAGTGCGCCACCGGGCCGAGCTTGTCGCCGAGCTCGTCGACCGTGATGTCGTCGACGATCCGCACACCGTGCCCGAGCCGGCACGCGCCCGCGACGTGCAGCGCCTCCGAGATCGAGTCGAGGCCTGCCGCCTCCCCCGCGTGCACGGTCGCCGGCACCTGCGCGGCGGCCAGCGTGCGGAACGCGGACTCGTGCCGCGACGGCGGGAAGCCGTCCTCGGCGCCGGCGATGTCGAAGCCGACGACGCCCTCGTCCCGGTTCTCGATGGTGAGCGCGGCGATCTCGGCGCCCCGGTCCGCGTGCCGCATCGCGGTGAGCAGCGTGCCGATGCGGATGTGCCGCCCCTGCGCGGCGGCCTCCGCGACGCCCTCCGCGAACCCGGCCTGCACGGCGTCGACGACCTGCTGCAGCGTCAGGCCGCGCTGCAGGTGCTGCTCGGGCGCGTACCGCTGCTCGGCGTACACGACGCCGTCGGCCGCGAGGTCGAGCACCGACTCGCGCGCGACCCGTCGCAGCCCTTCCTCGGTCTGCATGACGGCGACCGTGTGGTCGAACGTCTCGAGGTACCGCGGCAGCGTGCCCGACGACGCGGCCTCGACGAACCAGCGGCCCAGCTCGTCCGGGTCGGTCGTCGGCAGCTCGTGGCCGATCTCCGCGGCGAGCTCGACGATCGTCGCGGGCCGCAGGCCGCCGTCGAGGTGGTCGTGCAGCACGACCTTGGGGAGCGTGGGGATGAGCGCGACGAGCGCGGCCGTCGCGGCCTCGCGCTGGGCGTCCTGGTCGGGCTGCGCCTCCGGCCCGGGGGCCTCGTGCGCGGCGTCCGCCGTGGTCTCCTGCGGGGGGACCGCAGGGGCGTCCTGCTCCGTGCCCGGCGCGCCGCCCGTCGGGTTTGCCGGATCCGTCGGTTCTGGGTGGGTCATGCGGACACCGTACCTGCGGCCTCGCGGCGGCTCGTGCGGCGCGTCGGGCGGACTCTGCCGGCGGTGCAGGTGGCGGTCACGCGCCGTCGCCCTCGTCGTCGTCCGCGACGGGCACCTCGGTGTCCTGCTCCACCACGTCGGCCTCGTCGGCCGTGCCCTCACGGTCGGCGCGCGCGAACCCGGGCTCGTACTCCTCGGGGTCGGGCGGGGTGTCGTCGGGGTCGTCGGTGAGCCGCAGCGGCTGCTCGGGGACGGCGGGCTCGATGCCGGCGTCCTGCCAGGCTCCGGATCCGGGGACGGTGCTCATGGCTCCTCCTGCCGCGTCGTCGGGGTGGTCGTCGAGGTCGCTCAGGACCATCGTGCTCTGCGCCCGTGCGGGTCGCCAGACGGGGTCCTCACGCGTCGACCCGGTCGATGACCAGCGGCCCGACCTCGACGGCGGTCCCCGGCGGCGCGACCACCACGCCGCCCTCGAGGGCCTCGCGTGCGCGGGCGAACCGCTCGGGCGTGTCGGTGTGCAGCGTGAGGATGGGCTGCCCCGCCCGGACGGGCTCCCCGGGGCGCACGTGCAGCTCGATGCCGGCACCGGCCTGCACGGGGTCCTCCTTGCGCGCCCGCCCGGCGCCGAGCCGCCACGCCGCGACGCCGACCGCGTACGCGTCGAGGGTCGCGAGCACGCCGTCGGTCGTGGCGAGGAGCTGGTCGGTCTCCTTGGCGACGGGCAGCGTCGCGTCGGCGTCGCCGCCCTGTGCCTCGATCATGCGGCGCCACGCGTCCATCGCCCGTCCGTCCGCGAGCGCGGCGGCCGGGTCGGCGTCGGGCCGGCCGGCGGCGTCGAGCATCTCGCGCGCGAGCGCGACCGTGAGCTCGACGACGTCCGCGGGGCCGCCGCCGGCGAGCACCTCGACGGACTCCCGGACCTCGAGCGCGTTGCCCGCCGTGAGGCCGAGCGGCGTGGACATCTCCGTGAGGAGGGCGACGGTCTTCACGCCCGCGTCGGTGCCGAGCTCGACCATCGTGCGCGCGAGCTCGCGGGCCCGGTCGAGGTCCTTCATGAACGCACCCGAGCCGACCTTGACGTCGAGCACGAGCGCCCCCGTGCCCTCGGCGATCTTCTTGCTCATGATCGAGCTCGCGATGAGCGGGATCGCCTCGACGGTGCCCGTGACGTCGCGCAGCGCGTACAGCTTGCGGTCGGCGGGGGCGAGCCCGGACCCGGCCTGGCAGATCACCGCGCCGACGTCGTCGAGCTGGCGCATCATCTCGTCGTTCGAGAGCGCGGCCCGCCAGCCCGGGATCGACTCGAGCTTGTCGAGCGTGCCGCCCGTGTGGCCGAGGCCGCGCCCTGACAGCTGCGGCACCGCCACGTCGAACACCGCGACCAGCGGCGCGAGCGGCAGCGTGATCTTGTCGCCGACGCCGCCCGTCGAGTGCTTGTCGGCCGTCGGGCGCGACAGGCCCGAGAAGTCCATCCGCTCGCCGCTCGCGATCATCGCGGCCGTCCAGCGCGCGATCTCGGCGCGGTCCATGCCGTTGAGCAGGATCGCCATCGCGAGCGCGGACATCTGCTCGTCGGCGACCACACCCCGCGTGTACGCGTCGATGACCCAGTCGATCTGCCCGTCCGTCAGGCGCCGCCCGTCCCGCTTCGCGACGATCACGTCGACGGCGTCGAAGGTCTCGGTCATGCGCGTTCCTCCAGGTCGGCCGGCCCGAACGCGTCGGGCAGCACCTCGGTCATCGGCTTGACGCCGCTCACGGTCTCGACGAGCAGGCGCGGTCCGCCGTGCTCGAACAGCAGCTGCCGGCACCGCCCGCACGGCATGAGCACGTTGCCGTGCCCGTCCACGCACGTGAACGCGACCAGCCGGCCGCCGCCCGAGACGTGCAGGCCCGACACGAGCGCGCACTCGGCGCACAGCGTCAGGCCGTACGACGCGTTCTCGACGTTGCACCCGACGACGACGCGGCCGTCGTCCACCAGTGCTGCGGCCCCGACGGGGAACTTCGAGTACGGCACGTACGCCCGCTGCATCACGTCCGTCGCGGCCGCCCGGAGGGCGTCCCAGTCGACGTCGGTCATGTCACTCCTTGACGTAGGGCTCCCCCGCCGCCGCCGGGCCGCGGACGCGACCGACGAGCCCGGCGACCGCCACGATCGTCACGAGGTACGGGAGCATGAGCATGAACTGGTTGGGCACGGGCGTCTGCAGGACGCCGAGGACCTGCTGCAGCTTGTCCGAGAAGCCGAACAGCAGCGCGGCGGCGAGCGCGCCGACGGGCGTCCACCGGCCGAGGATCATGGCCGCGAGGGCGATGTAGCCCTTGCCGGCGGTCATCTCCTGGCTGAACGCCCCGACGGACCCGATGGTGAAGAACGCGCCGCCGAGCCCGGCGACCATCGAGCCGAGCAGCACGTTGCGCCACCGGGTGGCCTGCACGTCGATGCCGACCGTGTCGGCCGCGAGCGGGTGCTCACCGACCGCGCGGACCCGCAGGCCCCACCGGGTGCGGAACAGCGCGATCGTGATGACGAACACCGCGACGTACAGCAGGTACACGAGCAGCGTCTGCCGGAACAGCACCGGGCCGATGATCGGGATGCCCGACAGCACGGGGATCTCGATCACGGGCATGCGCGGCGGCGAGTTGAGCGTCGCGGCGTTCGGCTTGAGCACCGACGAGAACAGGAAGCTCGTCAACCCCACGGCGAACACGTTGAGCACGACGCCGACGATGATCTGGTTCACCTTGTACTTCACGGTGAACAGCGCGAGCAGCGACCCGATCACCAGGCCGGCGACCGGCGCGGCGATCAGGCCCGCGTACACCGAGTGCGTGATCGACGCGACGACGGCCGCGCCGAACGCCCCGGTGAGCAGCTGGCCCTCGATCGCGATGTTGACCACGCCCGCGCGCTCGTTGAGCAGGCCGCCCATCGCGCCGAACGCGAGCGGCACCGCGAGGATCAGCGACCCCTGCAGCAGCCCGACGAGCGACATCGACTTGCCCGCGACCGCCCAGCAGAGGAACGACAGCACCCACAGGACGCCGAACAGCGCGCCGACCCAGCGACCGAGCGGCTTGCGGTCCCACGCGCGCCACGCGGCGTACGCGGCGAGCAGCAGCATGAGCACGCCGAGCAGGATCGCGGTGGCCTTGGACGGCACCGAGACCGGCCCGATCTGCACCCAGTCGTTGTCGGTCGAGATGACGAACGTCGTGTCCTCGCCGCTCTTGCCGAGGAAGCCGAACAGCACGAGCGCCGCGAGGCCGAGCACGCCGAACGCGATCGGCGCCTTCCAGGACCGGCGGGTGAGCGGCTCGGTGCGCGCGGGCGTCGCCGCGGGTGCCTGCGTGTCGACGGCGGTCACGCTGCCGCTCCCTTCGCGACGGCCGTCCTCGGTGTGGGAAGACGGAAGATGGCCCGCACGAGCGGCGGTGCGGCGATGAAGAGCACGACGAGCGCCTGGATGACCAGGACGATGTCGATCGGCGTGCCCGTCGCGGCCTCCATGACGCGGCCGCCGACGTTGAGGCCGCCGTACAGCAGACCGGCGAAGAAGATGCCGAGCGGCCGGGACCGGCCGAGCAGGGCGACCGTGATGGCGTCGAACCCGAGCGACCCGGCGATGCCGCCGGTGAGCTGGTGCTCGGTGCCGAGGATGTGCACGCCGCCCGCGAGACCGGCGAGCGCACCGGACACGAGCATGACCAGCACGATCGTGGTGGGGATGCCGATGCCCGCGGTGCGCGACGCGTGCGGGTTGGACCCGACGGCCCGGAACCGGAACCCGAGGACCGACCGCGTCATGAGCCACCAGACGAACACCGCGGCGACGATCGCGACGAGGAAGCCGGCGTGCAGGCGGGACCAGTCGCCGAGCAGCAGCGGGAGCTGCGCGGTCTCCTTCACGCCCGGGCTCGTCGGCTGGTTGGACCCGGGGCGCGTGAACTTCTCTGTGGTGAGCAGGTACGCGAGCAGGTACAGCGCGACGTAGTTGAGCATGATCGTGACGATCACCTCGTGCGCGCCCGTGCGGGCCTTGAGGAAGCCCGCGATGCCCGCCCAGATCGCACCGCCGACGATGCCGCCGAGCAGCGCGAGCAGCAGGTGCACGCCGGCGGGCAGGTTGTACGCGAAGCCGATGTACCCGCCGACGGTCGCACCGAGGATGATCTGCCCCTGGGCACCGATGTTGAACAGGCCCGCCCGGAAGCCGACGGCCACGCCGAGCGCCGCGATGATGAGCGGCGTCGCGACCGTCATGGTCTCGGTGAGCGGCTTGATCGACTGCTGGAACGACTTGGCCTGCCCGTTGTACACGGCGCCGCGGAACATCGCGGCGTACGCGTCCCACACGGCGTTCCAGGCCGCCGTGATGGTGTCCATGGGTCGTGCGAAGAAGTAGTGCGCGGCCGCGGTGACCTCGGGGTTCGTGACCGCGATGAGGATGCCGCCGATCACGAGCGCGAGCACGAACGCGAGCACGCTCACGCCGACGTCGCCGCTCACGATCTCGCGCAGCGCCCGCTGGCCGCGGTCCTCCTCGGGCTCCTTGGTCCGGGCGGGCTCGGGCATCCCGCTCGTCGGGGACGCCTGCTCGCCGACGATCTCGTCACTCATGTCCGGCCTCCGTGGGGTGCGCCGCGGCCTGCGCGATCGCCTCGTCGTGCGGGACGCCGGCCATCATCAGGCCGAGCACGTCGCGCGGCGTGTCCGACGGGACGATGCCCACCAGGCGGCCGCGGTACATCACCGCGATGCGGTCGGCGAGCTCGACGACCTCGTCGAGCTCGGTGGAGACGATGAGCACCGGTGTGCCGCCGTCGCGCTCCGCGACGATCCGGCGGTGCAGGAACTCGATCGAGCCGACGTCGACGCCGCGCGTGGGCTGGCTCGCGATGAACAGCTTGAGCGGCCGCGACAGCTCGCGCGCGAGGACCACCTTCTGCTGGTTGCCGCCCGAGAGCCGGCCGGCGGCCTGCGTCGCGGACTGCGTGCGGATGTCGTACTCCTCGATGCGGTGGTCCGCGTTCTTGCGGATCGCCGCGAGGTCGAGCGCACCGCCCCGCGAGAACTCCTTGGTGTGCACCAGGTCGAGCACGAGGTTCTCGGCGACCGAGAAGTCGCCGACGAGCCCGTCGACGGACCGGTCCTCGGGCACGAACCCGACCCCGGCGTCGAGGACCTGCTTGGGCGAGAGGCCCACGAGCTCGCGGCCTTCGAGCAGGATCGACCCGGCGGCGGGCCGCTCGAGGCCCAGCAGCGCCTCGCACAGCTCCGTCTGACCGTTGCCCTGCACACCGGCGAGCGTGAGGATCTCGCCACGGGCGAGCTCGAACGACACCCCGTCGACGACGGCGCTGCCGTTGGCGTCGAGCACCGTGAGGTCCTTGACCTGCACGGTCGTCTCGCCAGGCACCGCGGGCGCCTTGCCGAGCGACAGGGACACCGCGCGGCCGACCATCATCGACGCGAGGTCGGTCTCGCTGGACTCGGGCGACGCCGAGCCGACGACGGCGCCCCGGCGGATCACGGTGATCCGGTCGGCGACCGCGCGGACCTCGCGCAGCTTGTGGGTGATGAAGACGATCGACGTCCCCGACTCCTTGAGCTGGCGCATGATCCCGATGAGCTCGTCGGTCTCCTGCGGCGTCAGCACGGCGGTCGGCTCGTCCAGGATGAGCACCTGCGCGTCGCGGGCGAGCGCCTTGACGATCTCGACGCGCTGCTGGACGCCGACGGGGAGGTCCTCGACGACGGCGTCGGGGTCGAGCTCGAAGCCGAACCGGTCGGCGAGCTCGCGGACGCGCTGGCGGGCCACGTCGAGGTCGAGCATCCCGACCCCGCCGGGCCTGGTCGACTCGTGGCCGAGCATGACGTTCTCGGCGACCGTGAAGACGGGGACCAGCATGAAGTGCTGGTGGACCATGCCGATGCCGGCCGCGAGCGCGTCGCGGGGACCGGAGAACGTGCGCGGCTGGTCGTCGAGCAGGATCTCCCCGGAGTCCGCGTCGTACAGGCCGAACAGGACGTTCATCAACGTCGACTTGCCGGCCCCGTTCTCGCCGAGGAGCGCGTGGATCTCCCCCGGTTCGATGACGAGGTCGATGTGGTCGTTGGCCACGAGCGGGCCGAAGGACTTGGTGATCCCGCGCAGCTCGAGCTTCACAGCGGCGACTCCTTCATCGCAGTGACAAGGCCGACATTAGCCCTGGTGGGACGTGCGTGGGGGTCGGCCCGGACGGCGAGTCCGGACCGACCCCCTGGCATCACGTCAGGACTGCGGCGAGCTGGGCGAGGTCACCTTGACCGTGCCGCTGATGATGTCCTGCTTGAGCTTGTCCACCTCGGCCTTGAGGTCCGCGGGGACCTTCGAGTCGAAGTCGTGGAACGGCGCGAGGTCGACGCCGCCGTTCTCGAGCGTGCCGACGTACGGCGTGTTGTCGAACTCGTCCTTCGACGCCGCGGTGACGACGTCGTTGACGGCCTGGCCGATCTGCTTGAGGACCGACGTGAGGATGATGTCGGAGGAGTCCGGGTTGGTCTCGACGCCGTCGGAGTCGACCCAGATGACGGACACGGACTTGCCGGCCGTGTTCGCGTCGTGCGCCGCGGCGAGCGTGCCGCCGCCGACCGGGCCCGCGACGGGCAGGATGATGTCCGCGCCCTGGTCGATGAACGTGTTGGTCAGCTGCTGACCCTTCGACTGGTCCTCGAAGTCACCCGTGAACGAGCCGTTCTGGGCCTTGCTGTCCCAGCCGAGCGTCTTCACCTGGGTGCCGTGCACCTCGTTGTACTTCGCGACGCCGTCCACGAAGCCGTCCATGAAGATCGTGACGGTCGGGATCTGGATGCCGCCGTACGTGGCGACCGTGCCGGTCTTGCTCATGCCCGCGGCGAGGTAGCCCGCGAGGTACGACGCCTCGACCGTGTTGAAGCTCAGCGGCTTGACGTTCGGGAGCTCGATCGTGTTGCCGTCCGCGTCCTGCGCGGTCGAGTCGACGATCGCGAAGTTCGTGTCCGTGTTGGCCTGGGCGGCGTCGCCCGTGGCCGTCGCGAGCAGGAAGCCGACCGTGATGATGAGGTTGCAGTTCTGGCCGACCATCGTGTCGATGTTCGGCGCGAAGTCGGACTCCTGCTTCGACTCCGCGGTGGCGGTCTCGATGCCGAGGTCGGACTCCGCCTGCTTCAGGCCGTTGTAGCCCGACTCGTTGAACGACTTGTCGTTGAAGCCGCCCGAGTCGGAGACCATGCAGGCCTTGAAGTCGGACGCGCCGGCGGTGCCGGTCGCTCCGGACGTGGCCTCGTCCTCGGGGGCGCTGCCACACGCCGCGAGCGCGAGGGCGACAGCCCCGCTGAGCGCGGCCACACGAATGATGTTCTTCACGCGGATCTCCTGGATCTCGTCGGCACGCCTGCGCGGTGCATGACGGACGGCGCAGCAGCACCTCGTCGCGCAGGCGGCTCGTCCGGCTTCGATGCTCCGGACACTACTGAGCCGCGCGTGGCGTGCATGTTACCGAGCGGTATCCGCCAGGCTTCGTTACCTAGTTGGAATGTCCTCCCAGGTGACGGACGTACGGTCCCACGATCCGAGATGCGTCGCTCAGGTGCAGGACGCGCGTTCAGGCCCGGCCGGCGAGCACCGCGACGCGGGCGAGCAGCAGGGCGCCGGCCTCGACGGCGCGCTCGTCGACCCGCAGGTCCCCCTGGTGGATGTCGTACGTGTGCCCGCCCGGCGTGCGCGTGCCGAGCCGTGCCATCGCGCCCGGCACCCTGGTCAGGTACCAGGCGAAGTCCTCCCCGCCGAGCGACTGCTCGGTCAGCAGCACCGAGTCGGGACCGAGCACGTCGCGCGACGCCGCCTCGAGCAGACCCGTCGCGCGCTCGTCGTTCTCCACGGGCGGCACGCCCCGCTGGTGGCGCACCTCCACCTCGACGCCGAGCGGTGCGACCACCTGCTCCACGGCTGCGTGGAACACCTCCGACGCCTTCTCCCACGCCCGCACGTCGAGGCAGCGCAGCGTCCCCTTGACGGTGCCCGTCGACGGGATCGCGTTGTGCGCCGACCCCGCCTTCACGGCGCCCCACGTGAGGTTGACGCCCGAGCGCGGGTCGAGCCGGCGGCCCAGGATCGCGGGCACCTGCGTGATGACCTGACCGAGCGCGAACACGACGTCGCCCGTGAGGTGCGGACGCGACGTGTGCCCCCCGGGACCCGTGACGATCACCGTGACCTCGTCGCTCGCCGACGTGATCGGGCCGATCCGCGTGCCGACGTGGCCGACGTCGACCTTCGGGTCGCAGTGCACGCCGAAGATCTGCCCGACGCCGTCGAGCGCACCGGCCGCGACCAGGTCGAGCGCGCCGCCGGGCTGCACCTCCTCGGCGGGCTGGAACACGAGC